>CAXDQP010000148.1:0-5671 GCA_963991335.1 uncultured Flavobacteriales bacterium | reverse complement strand
GCTCCTCTCTGGTCTCGTGGGCTCGGAGATGTGTATAAGAGACAGCTCCCGACCGGGTTTGGCAAAATCTTCGGCCAAGGCAACGGTTTTAGGCGTCTCTTGAACGTAGCACGATCGCATCCACTGGATAAAAAGGTCCCGATCCACCTCGGATCCTCCCGAATGTTTCATGCGCATCGCAGCAGCAACATTGCCATCCGTGACATGCGTCCATTGGCGTGCTTGTTCCAAATCAACCCCATAGCGCTGGTGCATGCCCAGGGCTGCCGATTCATCGGAGAGCCGGGGCACCTGTATCATCTGTACCCGGGATCGAATTGTCGCAAGCAACTGATTCGCTTGTTCACTGACGAACAACATCACCGTGTTATCCGTTGGCTCTTCAATCAGTTTTAACATCTTATTGGCCGTATCCACTCGCATGGTTTCCGGAAGCCACAAGATGAGCACCTTCCATCCGCCTTGGAACGACTTCAATCCCAATTTTCGATTCAACTCCAAGGCTTCTTGAACGCTAATAAATAGTTGTTTTTTATCCGCCCCTATGGCTCCCAACCATTCTTCCAGTCCAAAATACGGGTCCTCCAAAACCCGTTCACGCCAGGCGTTTTGGAAGGGCTGTGTGGTCGATTGCTCAGAACTGTCTTTCTTGAAGAATGGAAAGGACCAGTGCAGATCTGGATGCTGCAATGTCTCGTACTGCTTGCACGAAGTGCAAGAACCACAGGAATCCGCCTCGGTTGGGTCTTGACAATGCAGGTAACGCGCGTAGGCAAGCGCCAAGGCTAGCGCCCCAGAACCTTCCGGCCCATTGAACAATTGGGCATGTGCCACACGCCGATTTTGAACCCCTGTGCGGAGTTTGGATCCAATTTCCTCGTGCCCGATGATGGCTTCAAAACGCATGGAGCGAAGGTAACTTGAAATGCGTCCAGCCTAAAACGCTGCGTGCAAAGAAGTATAGAGTCCCCGACCCGGCGCGCTGATGCCACTGGCGAATACCCGGTAATGTAGATCGAGGGCATTCCGTATGCCCAATCGCCATTCCAATTTTGGATGCACTTGTGCACTGAATTCTCCGTTCAAAGTCCACCAAGCGGGAGCGCCTTCCGGCAACATCAAATCCAAATTATCCGTCGCGTATGGCCCAAATCGATTGGAGGGTTTAAAGCCGCTGAAAAGCACATAACATTCGAAGGTCCACCACCGGCCTTTGTAGTGGGTCGCCACCCTCCCAAATGCTGGCGGAATATGCGACATGGGCAATTTTGTCTTGATGCCCGTGGACGCATCAGGGATGAATTGATGACCAGCCGTCCAATTCACGGCGCCCTGCACATTCCAGGAAGGAGTCAGTTTGGCTTGAATTTCTGCTCGAATCCCGCCAATGTGGGCATGGCTCGCATTGACATTCGTCTGAACCCGCGCTGAATCGCCATCGATGAGGAAGAATTCCTCTCCGTCCAAGGTTGTGTTTTGCGGAACAATGGCGTCGTTGAGGCGCGAAGCAAAGGCACTCACGGAAGCAATCAAGTGTTGTTTGCCCCCCCAATCCCATTGCAGCGATTGCTCCATGCTGTATAGATATTCCGGTCGCAAGGAGTCATTTGGAACCAAAACAAAACCCGCCTTTTCCCGCACCTTGCCCATGTCGTCGATGTTGGGGTGACGGAATCCCGTGGAGAACGATGAATTGGTCGTCCACTCCCGATTGGCACTGGGCCATTGATCGGAAATCCCACCGGTCAACGCTCCATTCTTCATGTTCACATTCTCATAAGGCAGCGCAAAAGACGCCGTTGGTTCAAATGCGGCATCGAGGCGCGATCGACTCCATCGCAATCCTCCTGCCAATTGATGCTGGTTTACGTTCCATAAGCCCGTAGCGAACACCGCACCTGTGCCCATGCTGCTTCCAGCATTGGGGTAACGGGTATCGCTCGCGAACTGCGCCATGGCCTCATCGGGCGAAAGGGAATCCGCTGGAAAGGCCCTTACCTGAAATGCCTCGGACTGAACGGCATCCAATGAGCCACTGATGCCTGCGGTCAGCTTCAGGCCATTGTACCATGATTTTTGAACGGTTGAATATCCGTTCAACACCGCAACCTGCTCGATCTGACTTTCACGCCATTCCGATCCAAAACGGCGCTTGATCCGCGACTCCTCAATGGCTTGGTAGGCCACCAACGATTGCCATTGCACGTTCCAACGGGACAGGGAGCGCGTGTAGCGGGCAGAAGCCATTGCACGTTGCTGAGGCCCATAGTTCCATTCGGCCCATTTCAGCTGATCACCTGCATAATCTGAGGAGACATCGTAGCGGGGGATGTCAGTGCTTTGGCTCCATTGAAAATTCAAGTCCAATAGCGCCCCTGGGACGCGGATCCTGAATTTCTGCAACACATCCCATTGGCTGTAGCCCGAACCCTTTTGAATGTTGGGATCATCATTGGAAAGCATCACATCCGTGGAATCCACGCGCGCGGCCCAGAGGGTATCCAACCCCCAGGTGGAGTTGCCATGGCGGCGCCACTTTCCCATGCGCAAATCGCCATAATCCGAGTGCGTGATAGATGAAATGCTGCCCCACCTCGCTCGAGAAATCTCGAAATCGGCATGCCACGATTGACTCTGATTCGGAGAGCGATAGGCTCCCGAAGTGTTTACCTCAAAATCATTCTGGCCCAATTTTGGCGTTCGAGTGTGAAAGTGAATCACACCTCCCAATGCGTCACTGCCAAACAAAATACTGTGCGGACCCATCAAAACATCCGTCCGCTGCAGGATATAAGGGTCCACCGTTATTGCATTTTGCAAATGGCCACTGCGGTAGATGGCATTGTTCATGCGAACGCCGTCAACAACCAATAAAATTCGATTCGCTTCAAATCCACGAATGATGGGTGAGCCCCCTCCCTGCTGGCTTTGCTGCACCAATACTGATCCCGTCGACCAGAGCAACTCCGCGGCTGTCTGTGGAACCTCCAATCGAATCACTTGATTCTTGCGATTCGGAATCGCCATCGCCTGTGTCGAGAGTGATGCACTGTTGGCATCCACCAGGCCCTGACTGACCACTTGCGCCGTTTCAAGGCTGATCAAATCTTCAATCATTCGAATCGAAGGAGGCAGTGGCTGGCCCGGTAAGATCACCATGTCCATGAAGCCAACACTTCGAACCAACAATGTATCCGAGGCTATCAATCGTGTGATCGAAGCATTTCCGTCAGCGTCGGTCATGACTTGCTGCCCCGTATTTTTATTGAGGATAACGGCGAAAGACACCGGTGTATAGCCGTCAGAAGCCACCGTCTTCAGCTGCTTTGGCTCTTGGCGTTTGGGCACGTTGGGTTTGGATGAAACCGCTGATTCCATGCTTCGGCTCGCCGGACGCTGCTGAGGCGCATCCTCTTGCGCAAGCGATTGCACCGCGGACATTGTCCAAAGCAATACCAGCGCCGTCAAAACTCTGACGAAACCAATTCGTAATTCGGGCCGCATCATGCCGCTGCTTTTGTCAAAAATCGAGCCAACTTCCATATCACCGTTCGTTGTCGAAAACCGCTTCCAAGACGGCGTAACTCTTGATTTCACGCAGGGTCCCCAATTGGTGCTGAAGGTAACGGACTTGCCCAAGAATCAAACGCTTCCGGTCCGCAATGGACCACATTGTGGGAACAGAGGCTTCCGGTTCCAAAAATGCCATGAATCCATCGGCAATGGACTTTTCCAATGATTCCTTCTCCAAGCCTATTTCGTATTTCCAATCGCCTGACTGCAAATCCAACGAGGTGAACTCTGAGCTTCCGGGCGAGACCGGGGCAATGCCTAGGAGCCGAATCAGCTGGCCCAAGAAGGCCGCATGAATCCAACCCAGGGACGCAGAGGATTCAATCTCACAGATGGTTCGGGCCATCAAATCGTGGACTTCCGGGTGAGGGGTTTCTTCTGCCATCGTCTTTTCGATGACCTCACAAATGAAAAAAACGATCGCGCTGCGCCGCGGATCTCGAATGACCGCATCCAAAACCACCGTTCTTCTCGCCTCTCGGAATCGAATCAGTCCTTCCGAACCTTTGCGGTTCATTCCACTGAGCTCTAACAATGCCCCTGCATGCCACATGGCAATGCGGCGGTTTTTTCCTCGGCCCTCATTCACCCACAAAGCAATGGTGCCATGTGTCCGGCTCATGACGCGAACCACTCGCTTGCCATCGCTGTAAGGCCGGCTCGTCAGCACGATGGCTGAATCAATTTCATTTTGAATGGAGGGCAATTGAAAAGGATCATGGGCAACTGCCCCAGTTTCGTCCCGTAAAATTACTCCGCAACCGTGGACAATTCGAACCGCTGTGCTCCAACAATTCTCGGCTTCCGTCGGTTACCTTAGCAGAGCAAACGGAACCATGGAACAAAACGCCGCATCTCACTCCCAATCTGATCAATTGAATGTTGATTGGTTCAACTACAGACGACGCGTCTCGAGGCAAATCAAAGTGGGCGATCTCGCCTTGGGCGGTGATGCGCCCATCCGGATTCAATCGATGACGACTGCGGATACCCTCGACGTAAAAAAAACAGTGGATGAGAGCATCCGAATGGTGGATGCCGGCAGCGAATTGGTGCGAATTACTGCGCCATCGAAGAAGGAGGCGGAAGCGTTGGGAAGCATAGCAAAAGCATTGGAAGTCGCCAATAAGCACGTACCACTGGTGGCCGATATTCACTTCACGCCCAATGCAGCGGAAGTTGCGGCAGATCATGTCGAGAAAATCAGGGTCAATCCGGGCAATTACGCGGACAAGAAAAAATTCGAAGAAATCGATTACACAGACGAGTCGTATGCCGCTGAGCTGGACCGAATCGAAACACGCTTCACTCCGCTCGTATTGAAATGCAAGCGATTGGGACGTGCCATGCGCATTGGGACCAATCACGGGTCGCTTTCCGATCGCATTCTCAGCCGCTACGGCGACACCCCTATGGGCATGGTGGAAAGTGCCTTGGAATTTCTCCGAATTTGCCGAAAACATGACTACCACGAAATCGTGATCAGCATGAAGGCATCCAACCCCCAGGTCATGGTGCAAGCCTACCGCCTCCTTGTTGCGCGCATGGATGCAGAAGGCATGAATTATCCTCTTCACCTGGGTGTTACGGAAGCGGGAGATGGAGAAGACGGCAGAATCAAAAGCGCGATTGGAATCGGAGCATTGCTGGAAGACGGCTTAGGCGATACCATCCGCGTTTCCTTGACCGAAGCACCAGAGGCCGAACTGCCCGTAGCAAGAAAGCTGGTAGATCGGTATGCGCAACGTGGTCATTCTCCCACAATGGATGCGATGCCCTTAAGTTTTGATCCGTTCAATCACGCGCGACGTGTAGCCCAAGAAGTATTGAATATTGGGGGGAAAAACGTTCCCGTCGTGGTCCATGATTTGAGCACTGGAGACATTACACCCGCACGTCTCTTTGGATGTGGGTACCGGTATTCGGTGCCCCTGGACAAATGGAACTTGGATGATTTTGCTTGCGACTACATTTATTCGGGGAATCGCGAAATTGAATTTGAGCTCCCCGGAACACTCGGCGTTATTCAAGATGCAGCAGACTGGAGCGGAGCTAAGCGCCATTACCCCCATTGGTGGCATGCGACCTGGAGTCAGGA
>CAXDQP010000147.1:0-5673 GCA_963991335.1 uncultured Flavobacteriales bacterium | reverse complement strand
GTGCGCGATGGGTGCTTTGAGCATTATGCTCTCCGGTCAAATTGATTTTTTTTAGCCGTTCCCTGGATCCATCGGGGTCGTTAGAGTTGAAGGAAACTTTGAACGACTTCTTGCCCGCAGCGCGAGAGGTGTTGCCACGCAGCCGAAACCCGACTTCCGTGACCGTTTCTGTGATGGCATCCGATGCAAAGGTAAACGTCGCGGGGTGCTCGACATTGGAGTACCAATTTTCTTCTTGGTACATCCATTCCAAGGCATCACCGCATTCGATGGAGACCGTGGGCAAGGATTCGTCGGCGAAGAAACTGCCGTCAGTAGGATGCGGAAAAAGGGATTGCCCGTGGCAAGTGGAAATGACTCCGATCCATATGGCAAGGAAATATTTGAAGGGGAATCGCATCTTCAATCTTTTTGTGGCTCATAACTGAAGAGTTGCGCCGGCTTGTGCATCACACCGGTTTGCTTTTCATCCAAGGGAACCACGTGTGTCATCTTTTTGACATTTTTCCGAAAGTTTCGTTTGTCCAGTTTCTTGTCCAATACAATTTCATAAAGCGCTTGGAGCTGGGTCAAGGTGAACTTTTTAGGAAGGAGCTCAAAGCTGATGTGCTGACTCTCTAGTTGGTCTTGCAAGGTTTCAACGGCTTCATCCAGGATGGAATTATGATCAAAAGCCAAAGGCCCAACTTCGCTCAATTCTGACCATTGTACGCCGCCTGCGAAAGAGGAGGGACGAGGTTCGTAATCCTGCAGGCTCACCAATCCATAGTAGCCTACGGTGACCACGCGTTGATCAGGCAGGTGCCGAACGGATTGCAACCAAGCTCTGTCCTTTAAGTCCTTCACTCGATTTGGATCGCCAAAAGCTTTGAACTGTTTGAGGTATACACCCTCCAATTGGGTAAGCTCAAATAGAACACGTTGTGCGGCTTGATCGAGGCCTTCATTCATTAGAATGAGGTCTCCAGGAAGTTGTGACCGCGGAGTGGTTTCGGGAGAAGTGGATAGACCCTTCTGGTTGATGAGCAATACTTTGAGCCCAGAATCATTGTACCCGAATACGACGCAGTCTACGGACAGATGGAGGGATTGTGTTGCAGGCATAGTGTCAAAAGTACAATAATATCCCTGCCTTCATAAGTGTAAAATATACACTTACCTTGTTCCGATGTGAATTTCATGCCTATATTCGCAGCCGTTCGAATGATGAACAATGATTTACACGAGCAAGAATTCATGAAGAAAATTGCAGTTTTAACTTCTGGGGGGGACTCACCGGGCATGAATGCAGCGATCCGAGCTGTTGTCCGTACAGCGGTTTACCACGATTGTGAAGCAGTCGGGGTATTCCAAGGCTTCCAGGGATTGATTGATGGGGATTTTAAGCGACTCCATGTTCGATCTGTCGCAAAAATCTTGGGGCGCGGTGGTACCATTTTGAAATCGGCTCGATGCGTTGAGTTTCGAGAGGAGCAAGGCAGAAGAAAAGCACACCAGCATCTCGTCGAACAGGGCGTAGATGCACTTGTCGTCATTGGGGGCAATGGCACATTTACAGGTGCCATGTTACTGAGCAAAGAGACCGGATTTCCTGTCATTGGAATTCCGGGGACTATTGACAACGACTTGTCCGGCAGTGACTTTACCATTGGCTTTGATTCGGCCACGAACACCGTGGTCGAGGCAGTGGATAAAATCCGTGATACTGCAGACAGTCACAATCGTTTGTTTTTCGTGGAAGTGATGGGCCGGGACAGCGGTTTTATCGCATTGAATGCTGGAATTGCAACCGGAGCCGTGGCGGTCATGACGAAAGAGAGTGGCATCTCCATTGAGAACCTGGTCGCTATCTTGAAATTGGGTCAAGCATCCAACAAAACTTCGAGCATTGTCATCGTCGCTGAAGGTCACCCGGAAGGCGGCGCTTTTGAGATTGCAAAAAAGGTCCATGCTCTGGATAATGCTTACGAGACGCGTGTCACTGTATTGGGCCATTTGCAGCGCGGAGGTGATCCAACGTGCGCTGATCGAGTGCTGGCATCTCGATTGGGCGTTTCTGCTGTGGAAGGACTGCTTTCAGGCAAAAAAAATGTCATGGCCGGAGTGGTTAATGACCAGCTGGTATATTACCCCTTTAATGAGGCTATAAAGAACAAAACAGCGAGCCTTGAGGACGAGGTTCGCATAGCGAAGATTTTGTCCATCTAACTCGAATTGTAAAATTGATTTACTCCATATAAGAATGAAAAAAGTTGCTATCAATGGCTTCGGCCGCATCGGACGTTTGGCTTTTCGCCGAATGTTGCACCGCTCTGATTTGACCGTAGTGGCCATCAATGATCTCACGGATGTGGGCACATTGGCGCATCTCCTAAAATTTGATTCCATCCACGGTCGCTTTGACGGAACAGTGGAAGTGGATGGCGGTAATCTCAAAATAAATGGGAATGTGGTGCACATTAGTGCAGAACGCAATCCTTCAGACCTTCCTTGGGGCCAACATGGGATCGACATTGTTGTGGAGTCAACGGGTGTTTTTGCATCAAAAGATGGGGCCGCGAAGCACATTGAGGCGGGCGCCAAAAAAGTCGTCATCTCCGCTCCTGCAAAAGGCGATTTGAAAACCATCGTATTGGGTGTCAATGACGATATTCTGACAGCAGACGACAGCATAGTATCCAATGCATCTTGCACCACAAATTGTTTGGCTCCAATGGCCAAGGTCCTGAATGATTCATTCGGTCTGGAACACGGTTTGATTACGACGATCCACGCTTACACGGCAGACCAGCGATTGCAGGACGCGCCACACAAGGATTTACGTCGTGCTCGTGCTGCGGCTTTGTCGATGATACCAACTTCCACGGGTGCTGCGAAGGCCGTTGGATTGGTGCTGCCTTCGCTTGCCGGAAAACTGGATGGACTGGCAGTGCGAGTCCCTACGCCGACAGGGTCAATTACAGATTTGACCGCGACCTTGAGCCAAGAGGTTACGGCTGAACAGGTCAACAACGCCATGCAAGCCGCCGCCAATGGCGCGATGAACGGAGTGTTGGAATATTCTGCAGATCCGCTTGTTTCGGTTGATATTGTGGGCAACCCACACAGCTGTATTTTTGATTCTGGCTTGACGGTGGCAATGGGCAATACCGTTAAGGTTTTCGGATGGTACGATAACGAGGCGGGTTATGCCACTCGCGTCGCTGACCTGGTTGAACGTCTGTGATTGCAGTGGTTGACACCTTCAAGATATAAACTCGATCACATGAAAATTTTAATAGCGGATAGCGGTTCAACCAAATGCGATTGGATGCTGATCGATGAGTCTGGGAATTCCCTCAAGGAATTTCATACCATGGGCTTTAATCCTTATTTCCACAATTCGGATTTGGTGGAATCCAAAATGAACGAATCGCCCGAAGCAATGGAAATGGCATCGGAAATAGATCGTGTATATTTTTATGGCGCTGGGAGCAGCTCGGAAGCCTTGAGCAATATTATTGCCCAAGGACTTCAGCGTGTTTTTAGCAAAGCTCAAGTGCATGTTGGGCATGATTTGGATGGCGCAGCTTACAGCACATATGAAGGAGAGCCGGCGATCACTTGCATCATTGGCACAGGATCGAATTCGTGTCATTTTGATGGCGAGATCACCCGGGAAGAAGTTCCAGCACTTGCTTATATCCTAGGAGATGAGGCAAGTGGCTCATGGTTTGGAAAACGATTGCTCTCGCTGCACTTGTACCACAAGCTGGATCCTGCAGTCGATGAAGATTTTAAGGCCACGTTCAATTTTGATAAGGATGACATTGTCAATCGGGTCTATCAAGAATCCGATGCGAATGTTTTTCTCGCTTCCTTCATGACTTTCATCGGTCGGCATCAAGAAGTGCCTCAAATGATTTCCTTGTTGGAAGAAGGATTTCAGGAGTTTGTGAACGTTCATGTCAAGTGCTACGAGGGATACCAGAATTGTCCTGTGCACTTTGTCGGTTCGGTTGCCTATCACTTTCAGAATGTTCTTCGCCACGTTTGTGCTCGCGAGGGCATCGCAGTGGGTCAAATCATCAAAAGGCCCATCGATGGATTGGCGAAGTACCATTTGAAGTATATCCTAAATGTAGCCTGAAATGGTCACCATTAAAGCGTGCATATTTGATTTGGATGGTGTCATAGTTGATACTGCACGTCATCATTTTGCCGCGTGGAAGTCATTGGCGGATGAGCTTGTAATTCCCTTTACGGAAGAAGACAATGAGCGCCTGAAGGGAGTTTCTCGAGTAGACAGCTTGGATTACATCTTGCAAAAAGGGAATTTGATTTTGGATTCCGCGACGAAGCTCCAGTTGATGGAGAAAAAGAATGCGTTGTATTTGGAGATGGCAGCTTCAACAGCTCCTGCGGATGTTTTGCCAGGGGTGGTGTCGCTCATGGACGAAATGGCCGCGTCAGGCATTAAAATCGGATTGGGCTCTTCTTCAAAAAATGCCCGGTCTATTTTAGATAAATTACAGCTTACGAGTCGTTTTAGTACAATTGTTGATGGCAACAACATTACCCTTTCTAAGCCCGATCCAGAAGTATTTCTTAAGGCAGCCACTGCCATGAATGTTGCCCCAGAGGATTGCCTCGTCATTGAAGACGCACAATCCGGTGTGGAGGCAGCAATCGCGGGTGGTTTTTACGCGATTGGCGTGGGAAAAGGCTTGGAGTCGGCCCATGTTCAGCTGGAGAATTTAAAGGGACAATCGATTGAGCAAATTTTGAATTTGTTGCAATGAAGCAGCAATCCATCAAGGATGAATGGTGCGTAGGCGTTGAGGGATGGGAGCCTGCTTCCGTTCGAAGTTTAGAGTCCTTGCTATCCATCGGCAATGGTCGGTTCGGTCAACGCGCCAATTTTGAGGAGCGTTATTCCGGCGATCGCTTGCAAGGAAGCTATTTGGCAGGAGTTTATTACCCGGATAAGACCCGAGTGGGATGGTGGAAAAATGGCTATCCGGAATACTTTGCCAAGGTTCTCAATTCCACCAACTGGATCGGAATTGATGTTACTGTGAACGGCGCCTCATTGGATTTGAACGAAGCACTTTCCATTGATGATTTTCGTTGGGGCATCGATATGCGCGATGGCATTCTGAAAAGGTCTTTTGTAGTGGAAATGCAGAGGGGCATGCGCGTGGCAATTGCAGCCGAACGGTTTTGTTCGATGCTGCAGCCTGAACTGGGAATCCTGCGGTATACGCTAACAGCGCTCACAGATGATTTCACCATTGAATTGAAACCCTACTTGGATGGCGGCGTTGCAAACGAAGACAGCAATTGGAATGACGCTTTTTGGAAGCCGCATGCTGTAACATCCAGTGCCCAGGGCGAGGCAGTGATCCATTGTGAAACAGAGAAGTCAGCATTTCACGCAGCTTTTGGTATGACGTCGAACGTCGGCAAGCTCAAGAATGGTTCGTGGTACCCATTGGAAGCGATAGCCCATGGCTGCCATGAAAGCAAAGCGCAGTGCACGTACACAGCGCGGCTCGAGAGAGGGGAACAAGTCGTGCTGGAAAAATACGTTGGCGTTTTCTCGTCGCTGCAAGAACAGCCCGAATCCATTGTGACTAGAGCGCAAGAGTCATCCGGAAAGGCTTCTGTTCGGGGCTTCGAGGAGCTCAAGGC
>CAXDQP010000146.1:0-5719 GCA_963991335.1 uncultured Flavobacteriales bacterium | reverse complement strand
ACACTAGATCGCTCGTCGGCAGCGTCAGATGTGTATAAGAGACAGAACAAACCGTCCTTGTGCCTGGCAATGCTCGGAGTATCCGCGAATCCCGATTCAGTGGATGACCGAAAAACGGGTGTGCTTTCCGCTGGGAAAAACGGCTATGTAAATGCCATTCGCCCAATCAGCAACATTCAACCTGCCTTGATTCAAAGGTCCAGAGAACACGCTGTTACCAGCAGCATCAAACACGCACAAGGAAATGGGTCCGCTCCACGTGATTTCAGCCTGTGTCGGATTGGGAAAACCCAAGGGTGCTGGTGAGGTGCCCCAATCGGGAACAGAGAGGCTTGCGTCTCGCACATGCACGAATTGTTCCCCTTCCAATTGTTGGTCCGGAATGTTCCAATATTCACACCCGATGTGACCGTCCCAACCCGCGTCAGGTTCAATCATCACCGTAAATCGTTCTCCCGGGAAAACATCCAATTCGTTTACTGCGAACGGCTCTGGAACGGGCCTTCCATCGCTCATGTAGCAGATCGCATTCAATTCCTCGGGGAAATTCAAATGAAGCAGGCTGTATGCCATGGAGCCCAAGCGCAGCGCGATGGGCTCACCGGGTTCAAAATCAATGATCTGTTCCGCTTGTTCAAGTTGATCGCCTGAAACACCATTGACCATGAACACGTCGGGCCGAATATCGTGAAAGGGAAAAGATTGGACCGCATTGAGGTTGGTCTCTAGCTCCAAATCACTGAACAAAAGCGGGGCATTTTCGGAATACCCTGGCCCCCCTTCATACAATGTCATATCCGGCCGATTTACCAGAATCATCCCGTACATGCCCATCGTCAAGTGCAGCGTGGTGGTGACGTGGCAGTGGTAAAGAAAGGTGCCGGGGTGGTCCGCTTCGAATTCGTAAGTGGTCTCCCCTCCTGTTACGACGAAAAAACTCGTGGACGGGACTCCATCGTTGGCTTGATCCACATCCAAGCCATGCAAATGAATGGTGTGGCTCTCTGGACTTGGATTCGTGAAATTGAGCTGCACAGATTCGCCTTCACTGTACTCCAAAAGAGGCCCCGGCAACGAAATGAAACCATCTGCCACCCATCCATAGCCCCAGATGGGTATGGAGGTGCCGTCAGGCAAGAATGTATACCCTTCCATCCCCGAGAAAAGCTGTGGAGGTTGCATCTGAGCGTGGCTTTTCAATATTCCCAGGAGGACAAAAAGCAAAGCGACAATTCGAAATGGACTCATGGCGAGACATGGATTTGGGAAATCATACCTCCGGGATAAAATCCCGCATTGGTGACCGCAATCAAATTGTGGTTGTGGACGGGGTACATTCCCACTTGATTGGCCACCAATTGCACCGTCAACACCTCTCCCATTCGGATAGGCACTGTGTCCTTGGACCAGCCCACACGTTCGGGATGATGCGTGCTGCTGATTATGGTGACATGAAAACCGTGGAAGTGAAACACATGATCCATGAATCCATGATTGGCGATTGAAATCAAACAGGTATCCCCCAAACTGACGGCGACGAGTGCTTCCGTGTCATCTGCGACCGCAGGATACGTGCGCTCATTGATCGTGAACTGCTCTGGGACATAGGGCTCGTCCCAAGCGATCGGCAACCCCATATCAGCGGCCACCATGCGCTCCACTGACCAATCTCCCAAATTCCAGTGGAAATGAGCATAATCCGCTTCCAAACCTATCTGAAGTTGACCACTCGCCCCCATCACCCGACCGATTTCGTCGGTCAAACCAAAGCGATACGCCCCCGCGGGCAATGCCGGCATTTCCAGCGCGATGGTATCCTGAGCGGCCAATTCCCACTCGAGCTCACCGTCCACCTCAAGCTTCCAAATGTGCGCGATGCTATCCAAATTGACCAAAACCAACGGGGAGGTTGCCTCCACTGGCCTCGTCAGGGTTGCATTGATTCCAGACCATTGGGCATTGGCATTGAAGCGAAGGGCTTGGACTGAATCGGGGATATGCGTCCACTCCCCTCGGGCAACCCAAAGGGTGTCCTGGGCATAAGAGCCCAGCGGAACCAAGGCCAAAATGATGCACGCCCAACACTTCCGATGATACATAATGACAAATTACATAAGAAATTGACCAAGGCCTGTCAGTTACCCAAATATAAGCGGAATAATGTCCCTGGGATTCAAGCAAAACTGCTTGAATGGATTACCTCCATTTCACACGCTCCTCCTTGGGCACGAATGTCCAAGCCAAAATTCGCGTGGACTTGTTGCCTGTCCCCATCGAAATCGTCCTGACTTCCGCAGGTCGGACCGTTTTCAACGTACCGTAAAGTGACTTGAGGTGCGACTGCTTGGACACCAGGGTGGTGAACCAAAAGACGTTCTCCGCATTGTTTTGACTTTCGCGAATGAGGGTTTGAATGAATCGCACTTCGCCGCCCTCGCAGATCAATTCCTTTCGGATGCCGCTAAAATTGAGCATTGGATTCTGTTGCTTACCTCCATGAAGGTTTCGGGCCTTACGCATTGTTCCTTCAGCGGCGTCTTCGGCACTTGCATGAAACGGAGGATTGCTCATCGTAAAAGCAAATCGATCCGAAGCATCAATAACCCCCCTTAACATGCATGATGGATCAGCCTGATGCCTCAGCTCCAAATGACCTTGAAGCTTTGGATTTTCCGCAAGAATTGCGGCCACATTGTCCAATGAATTCTGCTCAATATCCGAACCTACAAATGACCAACCGTATTCCACCGCTCCAATGATGGGGTAAATCGCAGTAGCTCCCACGCCAATATCCAACACCCGCACCTCCTCACCTCTGGGAATATTGCCAAAATGATTTTCTCTCAGGACATCCGCCATGTGATGCAAATAATCGGCGCGTCCCGGCACAGGCGGACATAGATTTTCATCAGGAAAGTCCCAATACTTCAAGCCGTAGTCACTGAGAATAATCGCTCGATTCAGCAATTTCACGGCCTCTGGACGTGCGAAGTCAATGGTATCTTCACCGCGTTTGGACTTCTGAACGTATGCCCCCAATTCGGGAAGGCATGCGACCAGTACCGAAATCTGATACCGCTCGAGGTTCCTATTGCGGGGGTGCATTCGATGTTCTGATGAACGTTTGCTGCTCTTGGTTTGGGATGAAGGCACTGCGCAAGTTACAGCCAATTGCAATGACGCCCGTTCGCCTTCATTGCGACGTAACTTGCTGCACATGTGGCATGAAATCGACAACAAGCTCATTTGCGAGCATCAATTTGAATCGTTTGCAGCGGCATTTTCATTTTTAAAGGAAGTAGCCGGTCTAGCGGAACAATTCAATCATCACCCCACCATCATCAACGAATACACCCGCGTTCGACTTGAATTGACCACGCATGATGCTGGAAACGTAATCACAGATTTGGATCGGAAACTCGCCGAAGCCATCGAGCGCAAATTGAAAAAGCCCTCTTCTACGTGACGCGGGTCACTGCCTTATTGATGCCGCCCAATTCATTCGAAATCAGCGGAATGCTGTGAATTCAAGATTAGGTTGAACGATACATCCTCTCGAGATTGCAGCCTTCTAGACGTCTAAGCAATCGCGCTGAAAATGTCGCATGCAGTGTCGACCTTTGGTCCATCAAATCGCGAAAAGAAAAAATCCAAGCCTCCGCAAAACGGTTTCAAATTGCGCCGTTCATGCCATTCAGAGACGTTCGGTTATGGATCCTCCTGTTCGCCATCATCCGACTGGTCAACATTACCCTCCCTCCGATTGAAGTCGGTCATAACTGGCGGCAATCCACGGTACTCATGGTTGCCCGAAATTTCTTCGAAGGCCCATTTGACCTGATGCATCCAAAAGTAGATATGGGCGGTGACCTCAGCGGAATTACGGGTATGGAATTCCCTCTTCTGAACGCACTGCATGCAGGCTGGGCTCATCTTTTTGGCTGGTCTGATTGGGACGGGCGTGTGATTGTTCTGATCTTCAGTAGCCTCGCCATGTGGAGCTTGTTTTCTCTCCTCCGCAGGGCAATCGACCGGCGATGGGCCAGGGATACTGTGTTGATTCTGATCACGTCCTTGTGGTTTATTTATAGCCGTAAAATCATGCCCGATGTATTCAGTTGCAGCCTGGTCATCATGGGTACCCACCTGCTCGTCATAAGTTGGGAAACAGAAAGTCGGACCCAAAAAGTCATTGGGTCTTTGCTCGCATCTTGCACCATCGTGCTGGGTTTGCTGTCCAAATTGCCCGCCGGAATTCTCCTTTTGGGCATGCTTCCATTTCTGCCCAAATTTCTACCCAACCAACGCCATCTCTGGACGTTTGCGTGGTTTATTCCTGGCACAGCCCTCGTGGTGTATTGGTACCAGTTTTGGGTCCCCCATCTCGTCGCAGACTACGGTTTTTGGCATTTTTTTATGGGAAAATCCATGGGAATCGGAGCTCAGGAACTTGCCACCCATTGGCAAATCGCTGCCATGCACATCATTGACCATGCGTTAAAGTTCACCGGATTTGGATGTTTCGTGGCCGGCTTGGTGTTGCTGTTTCGAAATGGACAACGGCGTGTACTCATGGCCCTGCTTTGCGCCTTTTTGGGCCTCGTCATTGTTGCCATAAAAGCCGGTGACACCTTCGTTCGGCACGATTACTACATCCTGCCTTTTGTTCCATTTATGGCCATTGCAACAGCATTTACAATTCAAAAAATCCCTCTGCGCCGTTGGCGTTTGGCCATATTGGCACTGGTGATGCTGGAAGGTCTCGCCAACCAAGCCCATGATTTTTTTCCGTCCTCCGATCAGCGCGCAATTTTGCGACTCGAATCGGCCCTTGACCGGGTCTCACACCCCGACGACTTGATCGTGATTAACTGCGGCCCGTCTCCAACGCCCCTGTATTTTGCGCATCGAAAAGGCTGGGTACTCAGCGGGGTAGAAATTGAATCATCCCGCCAGGAACTCATCCGAAAAGGGGCCACGCACATCGTTTGGCTCCAGCAATCATGGAAATCCGGACCTTTGCCAGAGGGACGAGTCCAATCATCTGCGGATCCGCCTTGGTCCATAGAATCGCTCCCTCCGTCCGCCCAAGATTAAATTCCAAGGCGACCCGTCTTCATTCGTGGATGTTGGGGGACCTGCAGACACTTTGCTTTTCAATCTTGGAATGGATTCAGGGAATCGGGTATCTATTCGTTTCAGACTAATTTTGCATTATGCGGTTTCCCTCCTCCCTCTTGTTACTTTTTGCGCTGCTCATTGCCGGCTCGACGTCTGCCCAAACCTTGGATGACTTGGAATTTGGAACGACCGAAAGCCTTGATATCGCCACATGGAATATCGAGTGGTTTCCAAAAAATGGAACCGCAACCATCGACCGAGTCAAAGCCATTGTTCAAAATTTGGAAATCGATCTTTGGGCCATCCAAGAAATCGACGACACAACGGTATTCAAAGGCATGATTGATGACCTCGAGGATTACGAGTACATCCTCATGGATGGATGGTTTGGCGGCCTAGTTTACGTCTACAATTCCAGTGAAATCGAAGTGCTTGATGCGTTTGAAATTTACACCGAATCGCCTTTTTGGAGTCCATTGCCTCGCTCCCCTTTGATCCTTCACTTCTCGTTCAACGGTGAAGAATTCTATGCCATCAACAACCACTTCAAATGCAGTGGAAACGGGAGCATCGATTGGTAAGACGATGGTGATGAAGA
>CAXDQP010000145.1:0-5729 GCA_963991335.1 uncultured Flavobacteriales bacterium | reverse complement strand
CCAATGAGGTCTGCGTAGTTCAACATATCAATGGTGAACATGACGTCTACCATTACTGGTGGGTTCACGTCATCACAAGTAAGGCAGGTTCCATACGTATCAGCAGTCGTTGAAGAAGCATCAGCTAAGCGATTTGCGTAGCTCGACCCGTCTGTAACAGGAGCGCATGTTGCTCCATCCTGAACATCATCCACGAGGTCCTCCTGGAATGCCCAGTAATCGACCATGTACTTGTATTCAATGGTAGCACCTGGATGCTCCAAGGATATGGAGTAAATGCCGTCACCATCGTCATCTGCCATTAAAATGTCAGCAGTCCAGCCCCATAGAGGCCCTGTGATGTGCACTGTGCTGTACTCAACACCTGCGCAGTTCATGTCCACATTGAAGTTGGTAGTGAATAAGCATGAACCGTCGTCGACGTTCGCTTCAGCATTGTAGTTGCTTGCTGTCTCATCCATACAACCATAGATGTCGCCACTAGAGATGTCACAGGCCTCACATGATTCAAAACAAACCGCATTCAACACCATGTCTTCTCCTCCCACAACTTCGAGGTATCGGTTCACAAATTGACCAGTAATGAGCACGCATGCTGCATCAAGAGAATCGAGCTGTTCATCAGCGCCGCTGTTGACAAACTTGTACTCATGGCCACCTTCTGAAAGAGTAGTTGTGTATTCGTATACGCCGTCCTCGTCTTCGTCCGTCATCAACTCACCTGGGAAAGCCCAGCCGTTGATGGTTGCACCAAAGATGGTCACATCACCTGTAACTCCCGTGGTATTCATGTCCACTTGGAAAGTGACGGAAGCTTCACTCACTGATGTGCAAGAGCCGTCTGTGCTGCATTGTCCGAAGCACGTTGAAACTGTTGTATCACCTTCAATTGCGGGAAGGAAACGATCGTTGTAAGAATCCGGATCACCACAAGGCAGACCCGCTAGATTTTCTTTACAAGACCAATCACCACAAGCTCCGTTTGTGAAGGTGTAGTGGCTAAAGAAACCTTCATCTAGCATCATGGTGATGCTGTAGGTTCCGTCGCCGTCGAGATCGGTCATCTGGTTGTCACCAGGGTTTCCAAAGTTGCCTCCACCAGCGAGGAACACGCCTGTTTCTGCAACTTCCTCATTGGACATGTTTACATTGAATGTAACCTCGTACTGAGTGACCTCGGTATCGCAGCTTACGCATGACTCGTAACAAACGAGTTCGGAAGATGTGTTTTCTGAACCCACCTCAACGCTTCGGTTAAAGAATTCTGGGGTTCCACAAGCTGCCGGCACATTCTCCACGAAGTCCCAACCTGGACCATTCATGAACTTGAATTGGACGAGTGACCCCGGAAGGACTCCAGCGTGCGTGTACGTGTAAATACCGTCACCATCATCATCCGACATTTGGGTGAATTCCCAGCCAATGAAATCTCCGGCGACGAATACGCCTGCTGGATTCGCTCCAGCCTCACTCATGTCCACTTGGAAAGTGACGTCCACGGGATCACCAACCACCGCGCAAGTAGAAGCGCAGCTCAAAGGACACATGTCAATAGTCAATCCTTCTTCTGCTGTGAAGAACCAGTTGTTCGTTCCAGGGAGCGCGCACTCGAAACCAGAAGCATTGTACACGAATCCCCATCCGCCATATCCGTCAGCAGGTCCGCTCAAAGCGACAACATATTCATACTGCACACCCGCGTCAACAGTCAATGAACCGGACCAAATACCATCTCCATCCTCGTCTGTCATTGGAGCGCCCCATGCACCCCCACCGTTCCCGCTTCCATTCACAGTGGCTGCGTCGACGTCAGCATTTGGAACATCTAACAGGCTTAAGACGCCGTTGAAGTTCACGGTTACAGTTGGCTCTGGAGCTTCACATGACCCATCGGTTGAGCATTGTCCAAAGCATGTCGACAATTCCATTGCCTCCATGACTGCAGGCAAAAAACGATCATTGTAGGCCTCTGCGTCTCCGCAAGGCAATCCCGCCAAATCTTCTTTGCAGCTCCAATCCCCGCAGTTGCCGTTGAGGAATGTATAGTGGCTTGAAGTTCCTTCTGCGAGGTTCATGGTAATGCTGTAAGTACCGTCGCCGTCTTCGTCCAACATTTCGTTGTCACCTGGGAAACCAAAAGCAGTTCCTCCTCCGAGGAAAACCCCGGATTCAGCGACAGTTTCATTCGACATGTTCACGTTGAAAGTTACGTCATGGTAAAATTCAGGTACAAAACAAGTGCCATCTGTTGTGCACTGGCCGAAGCACGTGCTGATAACGGTATCTTCTGTAATGTCGCTTAACAATCGATCATTCCATGTACCTGCGGCACATTCCTGGCCTGCGAGACCTTCTTTGCAAGAATAGTCTCCGCATGCTCCGTTAGTAAAGATATAGTAATCCGTAAAAGGCGTCGGCAAATCACTCGTGCTGGTGTAGATACCATCCCCATCTTCATCCGTCATTGGGTAAGCACCGGGTGCGCCAAAGTAGGCCCCTCCGGCAACATAAACGCCACTCTCGGCAACTTCTTCCAGTGCCATGTTCACATTGAACGTTACCGCTGCTGTTTCGATCACAGTGCCACAAGGGTCACATGAATTGTAGACGTCAGCAGTCACATTGCCCGAACCAACTTCCCACAATCGGTTCGCGTAGTTCGCACCGTCTGTGATGGGAGCACAACCCAATCCAATAATGTTCTCCTGTACCGCGTCAGAAACCCATAGGTATTCCATGTTTTCTGCAGGCGTGTCAAGTGTAATCGTCCAAGTTCCATCGCCGTTGTCGGCCGCAATGGGTCCGCCCATTGGATCCCAGCCCCACCAAGGACCGGTCATTCGAACTTCCGCAGGATTTGCGTCACAGAGGTCGACGGTTAAAGTCAACTGCTGGGCGTAAGATGCTACCGTCAAGGCGAGCATCATTATAAGAAAATTTCCCTTCTTCATATGATTAAGTTTTAGACGAATACATATATGCTACCATTGAGCACAAGTATTCAATCGGCAGAAATTTACGAATAAATTCCCACAATACCCAATAAACTGTGTATGAATGACACGTAAACGTCCACAAACGACTTTGTCAAATTCTATCCAACCTCCTTACTGACGAACATCACAGTCATACCGCTCAACAAACAACTCCAGCCCGCTAATTGCATGGTACCCGATATTTCACCTGAATAAAATAAATCGTTTAACCAGGTGATTCCTCCCAATGCAGCCACGATCTGCGGCAATACAATGAACATATTGAACACCCCCATGTAGATTCCCATTTTCTCAGGCACTATCGTGCTAGAGAGCATTGCATAGGGCATGGAAAGAATGCTGCCCCAAGCAATTCCTATGCACGCAAAACACCAACCTAGGTTGGAGGAGGAGGCGGGGTCCAAAGCAAGCATCCCTGCAAAACCCATTCCACCAATCGCCATGGAAAAGGCATGAATCCAACGTCGGTTGATTTTGAAACGGCTTGTGTAAAAGGCCAATAAAAGCGCAAAAACCATGGAGCTCAGGCCATAGACACCCATCGCACTGGAAACTTCATTGGCTGCGTCATTGAAGAGGGCACTGGCCACTTCAAAGTCAACAGCATCCGGCAAAGGGTTTGGCGCCTCAAAAACACACTCTGTCAAAGCAGGTGTTGCAAATGACCACATGGTGAAATAGGCAAACCAACTGAAAAACTGCACAATCCCCAACTGCAGCATCACTTTGGGCATATCTGCAATGGACTGAACAATCTCTTGCAGGCCCGTAAAGAAGCCCGCAGAATTTTGCTTGTCCTTTTCGAATTGTGCGAGATCTTGAGGAGGATCCTCATCCGTGGTAAATACGGTAATCAGAATGGTCAAAAGGAAAACGACCGCTCCTATGGCAAAAGAATAAAACACAGAATCGGGTATCTCACCCGATGGCGCTTCATTGGAAACTCCCAGCTGCGTGACCATCCAAGGCAAATTGGAGGCGACCCAAGTACCAATACCAATGATGAGCGTCTGGATTACAAACCCGAAATTTCGCTGATCTTCTGGAAGCTTGTCCGCCACCAATGCGCGAAAGGGTTCCATGCTAATGTTGATGGAAGCATCCAGAATCCACAAAAAGCCCGCTGCCATCCACAGGGCCGAACTGAATGGCATGAAAAACAGGGCAAAGGAACTCAGGATGGCACCAACCAAAAAGAATGGACGGCGTCTCCCCCAGCGCGGATGCCACGTGCGGTCGCTCATATATCCGATGATCGGCTGTACCAAAAGCCCTGTCAAGGGAGCCGCAATCCAAAGCCCCGGAAGTTCATCCGGTGTTGCACCAAGCGTTTGGAAAATGCGCGACATGTTCCCCCCCTGCAACGCAAAACCAAACTGTATACCCAAAAATCCAAAACTCATGTTCCAGATTTGCCAGAAGGACAAACGGCTTTTTGATTGCTTCATCGAATTGTTGTTTCAGGCGACTGCTTGGTGTCTAATTTACACTTAAATCATGACCCACAAAAAAAGCCGCACCTTTCCAGGCGCGGCTTTCTTGAGTATCTTCTTTCCATCATGGACATGGGTAGCTGTAAGCCGCTAAGAATTCAAGCAAATCTGCAGAACCCACCAAGCCGTTGCCATCTGTATCGAAAGGACAGTCTACTTCGCCTTCTGGCAATTCACAAGAACCATCGTCCACATTGGCATTTGGCGCGTAGTTGTCCGCCTCTGCATAGGTGCATCCCAATACATCGTAAGTGCATGAGCCATCGTTGACCAGCGCAAGTGCACAATAGTTATTGGCTGTTGCGTCGGTGCAACCTTCGAAAGAGCAGCTACCGTCATCATACGAGGCGAGCGGGTTGTAATTGGCTGCATTGGAGTAAATGCAGCCTGGAGCGATGCAAGAGCCATCATCCACATTGGCTTCTGGATCGAAATTTTCTGCATCCGGATTGGTACATCCTGGAAATTCGCATGAACCATCGTCGTCGGTAGCGTTCTCATTGTAATTGGCAGCTTCCATATCCGTGCAACCCAATATTTCGAGCTCATCGCAGACGCCATCTCCATCGCTGTCGTTGTTGCAATCTCCTTCGCAATAATAGAACAGTTCAGGCAACACGCACGAGACATCATACACCTATGCATCAGCATCGAAATTGCAAGCAGCCTCGTTGGCTGAACCCAAAAATTCACAGGAACCATCATCGTCTGTTGCAGCGCTGTTGTAATTGTCCGCTTCTTGGTTGGTGCAGCCCGACACTTCAAGTTCATCGCAAACGCCATCGCCATCCGTATCGTTGTTGCATTCTCCGTCACAATCATAATAGAGTTCCGGCAAAACGCAACTTCCATCATCCTCCTCTGCTTCTTCGTCAAAATTGCAGGCCTCTTCATTGGTGCAACCAAAATTGAGATCCGGGAACACCAATGTTTGGGCCAATGCTTGTGGATTTGACCCGTCCTGTGCGCGGTACTGTAGGTTGATTTCAAGATTGACTTGACCGCTCGTTGTCAGCTGAGCGATGAGCACACGGCCGTCGACATCGGGAAAAGCCAGTGGCTCCGAATCTGGCAAGACGAACCAACTTCCGCCGAGGTCATTTTCCACCGCAAATGCACCTCCTGCTTCGAACGCTTCCGCAGCATCATCGAGTCCTATGGTCGACAGGTTCACATTGACGTCCTCCCCACCAATGGCTGTCTCTTATACACATCTCCGAGCCCACGAGACCAGAGAGGA
>CAXDQP010000144.1:0-5736 GCA_963991335.1 uncultured Flavobacteriales bacterium | reverse complement strand
CCCCACTGCAGCCGTAGACGGCAATGCGCTCCGCGTCATCAGCCGATGGGCAGGCATAGCGGAGCCGATCGACAAACCCGCCGGCAGAAAGCCAATCGAAGCGTTGGCGCAAGCTTTTCTGAACACCAAAGACCCCGGCATGCACAACCAAGCTGTCATGGAATTGGGAGCCCTGGTTTGCACACCGAAATCACCCGCTTGTGACGCTTGTCCGCTCCACAAAACTTGCCGCAGTCGATGCACCATCCCTGGCCAAACGCCAACACTGCCCGTGAAGGCCGGAAAAACCAAAGTCAAGCAAATTTCATTGACTTTCCATGTTGTCGTGCGTGGAGAATTGGTCCTAATGCGTCAGCGCCCCAA
Organism: uncultured Flavobacteriales bacterium; assembly: GCA_963991335.1. Taxonomy (GTDB): domain Bacteria; phylum Bacteroidota; class Bacteroidia; order Flavobacteriales_D; family Sanyastnellaceae; genus UA16. The sequence continues at coordinate 5,373 of CAXDQP010000144.1, read as the reverse complement.
CAACGGAATTTGGGGCGAGCTTTGGGAGTTCCCTTCTACGTGGGAGGAAACTTCCCAAACTGCATCTTCGAACCCACAGCATCCGCCCATCTCATCTCCCAATGCGCTTCATCACTTAGGTCAAATGGGTGAGGCGTTTGATCACATTCTTAGCCATCGAAAATTAAGCATTTGCTTTCATGTTTGGAAGGCTGAAACAGCGCTTTCTGAAGAGAACGGCCAATGGTTGACGTGGTCCGAAGCCAAAAAACTCCCGATTCCACGCGCCATCGAAAAAAATTGGGAAGAGTTGGAGAAATCCATCCCGTTACTAAGGTTATCCTAAGCGTCGGTAGCTTACTTTTGAGACATGGCAGGAGTAAACAAAGCAATCCTTGTAGGGAACCTGGGAAAGGATCCTGAAATGCGCTACACCCCCAACGGAGTAGCCGTATGTTCGTTTCCAATGGCGACGTCCGAGACATACAAAGACCGAAATTCCGGAGAGCGAATCACCCAGACTGAATGGCACAACATTGTCATCTGGCGTGGCATGGCAGAAACTGCTGAGAAATACTTGAAGAAGGGTTCGCAAGTATTCATTGAAGGGAAAATCAAAACCCGTTCTTGGGAAGACCAGCAAGGACAAAAACGTTACACTACAGAGGTGGTTGCGGATGTCATGCAACTACTGGACCGTCCCGGGACCAATACGGGAGGAGACGGGAGTGCGACTTCACGCACAGCCACTGCTCCAAAGCAGCCTGCTGAGCACCCTCCGGTCGCCGACCAAGACGAAGGCTAAACATCTGCGCCAGGGGCGGTTGCTGCAGCGGCACCGAGCGCGGACGACCTGCCATTTTAATGCGGACATTTGACGGCATTGTTGAACGGAATCTACGCCCTTGAATTCATCAATTCTTGCCTTATTACTTGCTGTTGAGCTCGGACAAAGCGGGGGCATTATACCTTCCATTTGCATTGCATTGCTCTTAATCGCCAGCGCACTCGTTTCCGGTTCGGAGGTTGCTTTTTTCAGCCTGACACCTGCAGACATTGAGGAGTTAGAGAACCGCAAGAACAACACCAACTCTGCTGCCGCTTCCCGGGCTTTGGAATTATTGCAACATCCTGACGCCGACCGAGCGCCGCGCCACTTGCTCGCAACGATTCTTGTCCTCAACAACCTCGTGAACATCATCATCATTCTCATTTCGACTTTGATTGTGGAAAGGTTGTTGCCCTCAGAATCCATCGAATCTTGGGTGTATTGGACGGTTCATGTAGGCATTGTCACCTTTGTGATTTTACTTTTTGGCGAAGTCGTCCCGAAAGTATATGCCACCAACAACCGACTCCAGTTTGCACAATTGATGGCCGGCCCACTGCTCGTTGCCCGGCGACTCATCTCGCCCATTTGGAAGCCCCTGGTTCGTCTTGGCGCTTGGATAGGAAAACGCGTTGAGGTGCCTGCTGCCGACCTCTCTGTTGAAGACTTGGAACAAGCCCTCCATTTGACCGCTGATCATGAGCGGAGCGATGAAGAACAACGCATCCTCGAAGGCATCGTTGCCCTGGGATCGAAAGATGCGAAGCAAGTGATGACGGCGCGCACAGACATGGAATCCATTTCCTCTGAAGAGACGTGGGAACAATTAAAGGCACAAGTCATTGAGTCGGGATTCTCCCGGATTCCGGTTCACAGTGGCTCACAAGATGAAATCAAAGGTGTTTTGCACACCAAGGATTTGTTGCCGCATCTGCAAGAGAAAGAAGTCAATTGGCAATCATTGATTCGGCCCGTGTATTTCGTGCCTGAAAACAAGAAAATCGACGACCTCATGCGTGAATTCCAAGAGCGGAAAACACACATCGCCATTGTCGTTGATGAGTACGGCGGAACAAGCGGAATCATCACGCTCGAGGACATCATGGAAGAAATCGTCGGAGAAATCTCAGACGAGTTTGACGCGGAAGAAATTGCATACTCCCGCCTCGACGAACGCACCTTCGTCATCGAAGCCAAAACGGCCTTAATTGATGTCTATCGCATCATGGGCTTGGAGGATGAGTCTTGGGAGTCGGCCAAAGGCGAAAGCGACACCCTTGGCGGCTTTGTAACCGAACAAGCCGGAAGAATCCTACGCAGTGGCGAAAGCATTGCTTTCGAGGGTGTCGAATTGAAAATTGACGCTGCGACACCGCGAAAATTGCTTCGGATCAAATTGACATTGCCAAACCAAGAAGGAGGCCATGTGGATTGAACTGCGCTTAAACCACATCGCTTCAGTGACGCTATTGGCGCTCATTTCATTGTCTTCATGCCGCGATGCTCCTGTACCAAAGCCACGCGGTTACCACCGCATTGCAATTCCAGAACCCGCCTATCAGCCCTACATCCATCCCTGCGGGCCTGCGTTTGATGTTCCGCATTATGCGAAAATCGAATTGGTCGTCCAAGGACAGTCGCAAGAGGACTGCTGGTTCAACGTTTCCATCCCAAAATTCAAGGCAAAGGTTCATTGCAGTTACATTCCATTGCAGTCAGAAAGCCACTTGCAAGGGATGATGGAGGACGGACACAAGATGGTTTTTGCGCATGAAGCCAAAGCAACGGGAATTGCCGCTCAGCGGTTTGATTTCCCAGAAAACAATGTCAGTGGCCTGTTCTATGAACTTGCGGGTCCTGTGGCCACTCCGCTGCAATTCGTCGCGACCGATAGCACCAACCACTTTCTCAGGGGTTCACTTTACTTTCTGCATGTGCCCAATCCCGACAGCATTGCTCCGGCATTGGAACACGTGACCAAGGACGTTGTGCGTTTGATTGAAACACTGAAATGGAAGGCCCCATGAGCAGCAACAGTGAACATTGGATCGTGGATGTGGGCAACACCCGAACGAAACTTGTGGTTTTCGAAGGTGACTCCCTCGTGGGAGTCATATCGGATGATGATGCAGAGCAACACGCAATACAATCAGCAAATCATGACGAATTGCCTGCGCATGCGCTGGTTGCTGCCTCCGGTGAGTTGAATGCATTTTGGAGCGACTGGTGCGCTCAAAATAAAAACGACAAATCGGGGACACAGCGCGTGTTTCATTTGGAAAGTGCGGAGACTCTGGCGCTGGAGACGGCATACGAGTCCATGGAAACCCTGGGGCTCGATCGCGCAGCAAACGCACGCGCAGTGATCGCTGAAGATGCCGATTCGAATTGGTTGATCATCGATGCGGGGACTTGCATCACGGCAGATTGGATTGAATCCGGTGAATTCATGGGCGGGTCAATTGCACCGGGAATTGATTTGCGACTCCGATCCATGTACGCGGGTACCGCGAACCTTCCGTATCCCGAAAACTGGCGCGAGTTAGCCGTGGAAGGCGTTGGCCTTCACCTCGGCCTCAACACCACTGAAGCTCTGCTCGCAGGAGCAATTGGAGGCGCTAACTCCGAATTGCAAGAAAGAGTTGAAGCCTTCCACAACGAATTCGGGACTTTTCGCGTTGCATTGACCGGTGGGGACGCAGAATGCTTGGAACTCCGCACTCCGTACCCCATTTTTGCCGACCCAAACCTCACTTGGAAAGGATTTCACCTAATTCTCAATGACCTTGTCCAAAAGCATTAATCCCTGCAGCGTGCCCAACACGTGTAGCACGCACCTTCAGCGCTAGATCGCTTGGACTCCAAATATTGCGGGTCTCATGCTCCTGAGTTTGGCCCTAATGCTGCAGTTGAACGCCTTTTCACAGCAAAGCGAATTCTCGCCCTATTCGCGCTTTGGTTTTGGTCTAATCAATCAAATGAACACGCCCGTTGCTACGGGGTTAGCAGGCATGGAAACGGCCATGTCCAATGCCTATCAATTCAATCCGGGCAATCCGGCTTCCGCTACTTTTCTCACGCAAACCACCCTCCATGGGTCGGGAATGATGAGCAATTTATCCATGCGTCAAGGAGAGGACAATGAAGCCAGCGCGACTTTTGGATCTGCGGGGCCCATGGGAATCGTAGTGAAGCGCAAAAACGGCAAAAATGCCCTGATCCTCGGCGCATCGAGTTATAGCAATTCCGGCTATGCCATCACCCGCAACAATGACATCGAAGGCATCGGGGCCGTTCAAGAACGTTACAATGGCGAAGGCGGATTGAGCAACGCCAACATCGGCTGGGCACGTGTATTTCGTTCGTCACGAATGGTCGCTGCCGGAGAGTCGGACAGCATACGAGTGAGCAATCGATCGTTGCACATGGGGATTCAAACGCAATACCTTTTTGGTCAAGTGCGGCGATCGTCGACGATGGACATTATCGACCCGACGTTTCTCGATCACCGCGCCAACATCACTGCACAGCACCGCAGCATTTCAACCGACATCGGCTTGATTCTTGACCAGTTGATTCGGGTCAGGTACAACAAAAACCGGGATTTTGAGAATAGCCTTGCGCTGCGAATCGGTGGTGTATTTACCCCTGAAGCCAAATTGAGCAGTGACATCACTCAATTGGATGAAACCACACAGACCTTGGGCGGCATCCCCGTTAATTTGGACACCATACAGTTCTCGTCGTTAACAGTGGACGCTGGACGCATGCCAAGATCGTCGAATGCAGGCGTCAGTCTTCATTACGACCGGGCGGACGGTATGCGTTGGTCCGCCGGGGTCGAATATTCGACAACAGCCTGGAGCGAGGTAGCGGATCAAATGGCAGAAGAACTCCTTTCTGATGGCGTCAAATGGGACGATGCGCAGGCGTTACGGTTGGGATTCCAATTCAACCTTGGCCGTTCTGAGCAACGTCATCCAACATGGGGAAAGGCAAGTTATCGCTTTGGCCTTGCGACCGGCAACCAGCCCTTCACAATAGATGAAGCACGCATTGCATATCAAACCGCCTCGGCAGGCGCAACCATTCCACTGGTCGGAAGTCGCTCATTGAGCAGAATCCATTTCGGCATGGAATTTGGAACACGGTTTACAGAGAATAGCAATTATGAAGAACGCATCTACCGCTTCAACCTGGGCGTTTCGTTGATGCCATTCTTCAAGAACAATTGGCTCGTTCCACGATTATATGACTGAGATAGACAAGAAAGATTATGAGACTCGTTACCATCATCCTCGCAGCACTGATGCTGCCATTGGCCTCATTTGGTCAAGACCGTTACGGCGAAACGGACGAACAACAATTGTTGTGCAAAGAAGCCATTAGCGTTTACCGCAGCTACAAAAAGCAGAAGAATTACGACGAAGCTTACATCCAATGGAAAAAAGCTTGCAACGTCTGCCCACTAACGGCTACTGAAAACATTCTCCGCGATGGAGTAACATTCCTCAATGATCCTGTCTCTTATACACATCTGACGCTGCCGACGAGCGATCTAGTGT
>CAXDQP010000143.1:0-5800 GCA_963991335.1 uncultured Flavobacteriales bacterium | reverse complement strand
CTAAACCGGATTGGGACTCTTGCTCACCGCAGTGTTTGGAGTGGACATTCTCAACGTGATCTCCACCGATCCGTTTTTCAATGTCTTTCTCTTCCTCTTATTGCTGGTTTTTGGTGCGAGTTTCTTGGGGGCTTTCGAAATTCAATTGCCTGCTAGCTGGGCGAATAAGACCGATGAAGCGGCTGACAAAGGCGGTTTGCTTGGTATCTTCTTCATGGCAGCGACGTTGGCCATTGTTTCATTCTCCTGCACGGGACCTTTGGTCGGTAGTGCGCTTGCAGGTGCCGCAACCGGATCTTTCGCGGCGCCTACTGCCGTCATGTTTGGATTCTCTTTGGCACTCGCATTGCCCTTTATGTTGTTTTCCGCCTTCCCTGGCTGGCTCAACTCTTTGCCCCAATCGGGTGGTTGGCTGAACAGTGTCAAAGTTGTTTTGGGACTCTTGGAAATAGGATTCGCATTCAAGTTTCTTTCCAACGCGGACTTGGTGCTTCAACTTGGATTGCTCCAACGGGAATTATTCATTGCCATTTGGGTAGCCGTGGTTCTGTGCATTGCTTTCTACCTGTTCGGTTGGATTCTGTTCCCGCATGATTCAAAGACCGAACGAATCGGTGTTTTCCGCTTTTCAATGGGCATGATTTTCCTGACATTGGCCATCTACCTCGTGCCCGGGATGTGGGGGGCTCCTGTCAAGCTCATCAGCGGATTTCCACCGCCAATGTTTTACAGCGAATGGAGCCAAGGCAGCTTGGGAGGATCCGATGCACACTCCTCGGGACATGTGGAAGCGCGATTCACGGATTACGAAGAAGGCCTTGCTGCGGCCATCGCTGAGAACAAGCCTCTTGCTTTGGACTTCACCGGTTGGGCCTGTGTAAATTGCCGGAAAATGGAGGAGCAAGTTTGGCCCGACGCAGAAGTCGCGGACATGCTCATGAATGATGTCGTGCTCGTTTCGCTCTATGTAGATGAGCGCAAAGCCCTGCCCGCATCCGAACAAAGAGAAGAGATGTACGGAGGCAAATCGTTCAAGATTAAAACCGTCGGAAACAAATGGTCTTACCTGCAAGCGTCCGAATTCAATACAAATTCACAGCCCTTTTACGTTTTGCTCGATCATGATGGTCAGCCCCTATCGGAAGGCGTAGGATACAATCCCAATCCCGAGGTGTTTGTTGACTTCCTTGAACAAGGCATACAACAATTCCAAAAGTGAGGGACGAATTGCAAACGGGCAACCACAAAAACCTTCTCACGCATTTGAATTAACGTTGCAGCTTCGCACCATGAACAAAAAAGAACGCATATCCGAGCACTTTGAACAAGCCGCCCAATTAGTGGAGCAGGTTCGTAACGATTCGGAATTCATGGAATCTGTCGAAATCGGTGCGGATGCAATGGCAAAATGCATCGCTGCAGGAGGGAAAATCATTTCATGTGGCAACGGAGGCTCGATGAGCGATGCGATGCACTTTGCCGAAGAGTTGAGCGGCCGCTACCGCGAGCATCGGCCAGGAATTGCCGCCATATCGTGCAGTGATCCTTCGCACATTACCTGCGTGGGAAACGACTATGGGTTTGAATTCATCTTCTCGCGATTTGTAGAAGCTGTCGGAAACACAGGCGATGCACTCCTCGCTATATCGACCAGTGGAAACAGTGCCAATGTCTTAGAAGCGGCAAAGGAAGCCAAAGCCAAAGGCATGGTGGTCATTGGACTCACTGGAAGAGGTGGCGGAAAGCTCAAAGCCTTATGCGACGTCGCGATCGACGTGCCGTGGAATGGCTTTGCCGATCGGGTTCAAGAGGTGCACATCAAGGTCATTCACGCCTGGATTGATGCCATTGAGCGTCAGCAGTAAATCGAAATTACATGTTGGCTTCAACGCACGGAGTCGGAATTTCCGGCTCAAGTGCGCGTATGGTGTCGGTTCAAGTTCACCGCACCAAAGGCGCACGCATTCACGCTTCGGGGATTTCATGGAATGCAATGAGGCATTGCCTCGCGCGGGTTTTCGCCGCTTTTGAAACATGCGGATGGCAGAGGCCTTCAGGTGCGATCACCTTGCACGTTGGTCCTGAGATGCACCACGCCCAAACCGCTCAACTCGATTTGCCCATTGCCATTGGTCTCCTCACTAGCATGGGCTATATCCCCTCCGAAGTTGTGGAACATTCCCTTTTCATTGGAGAAATAGCGCTGGATGGCAGCCTCTCCTCCACCACAAGCGTCCCTTCATTCGAAATCGTCAATGCTCGATCCTTTCGAAAGGCGTGGAACATATACACCCCCGCGCTAATTGAGCCCGCGCCACAATCAATCGAAAAAAGGCACATTCATCGCCGATGCAGTCACTTAAGTGAATTGGTGGAAGCGTTGAATGGTCAACGACAGTTGCCTGTTTTGCGATCGAAAAACAACTGGCATGGACGCATCAAACGAACGGACGAAACCGCATCCCTGTTCGAAACCATTCGGCTCAACAATCAGCAGCGATTGGCGCTTTTGGTCGCAGCTGCAGGACAGCATCACACTTTGATCATTGGGCCTCCCGGAACGGGCAAATCGATGATGGCACGCTGCATCCATGAACTTTTGCCTCCTTTGAATGAAGCCACGGCGATGAAGCTTCAAGCATGGTGCACTTCTCGTGGTGAAACCATGCCCCTCTCTGAAATCCCTCCTTTTCGGGCTCCGCACGCCCAATCCTCTGCCGCTGGACTCTTTGGCACATGGAATAAAGAACGTGCCGTTGCCGGCGAGTGCACGATGGCCCATGGAGGAGATCTTGCCTTGGATGAATTTCCTGAATTCAATCGGAGTTGCATAGAAAGCCTGCGCACCCCCATGGAACGACAAACGATCCAGATTGGCCGGACTTCCGGCGCGCTCCATTTGCCTTTTCAAGCCCTCGTGGTCGCCACGGCGAATCCCTGCCCTTGTGGTTTTTTTCAAGACAGACAACGCAAATGCTCATGCACGGCCAGTGTCATCAACCGCTACTTGCATCGCATCACAGGACCGATCAGCGCGCGTTTTCAGCTTCATTTGGAAACCACTGTCGAGAAGGGCTTAGCTGCGGAGTTGCCTTCTGAAACACCCGCAGGGTTATCCACATTGGGAAATGCGCGCACCGCTGTCCAGCAGGTTCGAAGGATCCTTACCGACGAGCCTCTACTCGACCTTGCTTGGGATACTGCGAGCGCTCAGGCCCTGGAAGATCATGTGGGATACCATCGCTGTTCCTTCCGCGAAGTACATTCTCTGAAAAACATCGCTCGCACGCATGCGTTGATCAAGCAATGGCCCGAATGCTCGAACAACCCAAGGCCTGAAATTGACATGGAAAGTGTTGCTTTCGCCTGCCAATTCCGGATATTTGACCGTCCCAATTGGTGGAAAAACGGACAAAGCGCCAATTGGCGCAATTACCCCTCTGAAGCAAATAAACCTGAAATACGATGAATCCTGAATCTTCACACCGTGTGATTGCCTGCAGGGGGTTTACACCTCAAATCCATAGCAGTTGCTGGCTGGCTCCGAATGCATCCGTAATTGGCCAGGTCACGATAGCCGAAGAAAGTTCGTGTTGGTTCAATGCCGTTATCCGGGGGGATGTTTCACGCATCACCATTGGAAAGCGAGTGAACATTCAGGACGGTGCAGTCATTCACGGGACGCTCGACAAGAGCCAAACCACCATTGAAGATGACGCCAGTATTGGGCACAATGCCATCGTGCATGGTGCGCTCGTTGGATCCGGTGCATTGATTGGAATGGGCGCAATCGTCATGGACGGAGCAACGGTTGGACGGGGAGCCGTCGTCGCGGCAGGAGCGGTCATCCTCGAAAACACACATGTGCCTCCTAATACCCTTTGGGCGGGCGTTCCCGCTACGAATCGCGGGATGGTCAGCGAGGCCTTGAAGAAATCCCTGGCCGATACTTCAAAACGTTACGTTGATTACACCAAATGGTTTGATTGAAGTCCCCGTGGACGACACGACTTCGGCCTAACTGCTCAACTTCCGTTCTTCCAAAATCACAGGGGCTCCGAAAAATCGCTCCGCCCCCAGCTGGAACGAACGTGTCAAATCTGAAACGATGAAGCGCCTCAGTCCCGGGTTTTGAGAATCTGATTCTACCACCGCAAAGTCATCGCTCAGATCACTCAATGCGCGAGCGACCGAATCTGCACTGTCGATGACTTCTACACCTTCGGGCAACAAGCGCAAGATTTCTTGAGAAATGAGCGGGTAATGCGTGCAACCCAGCACGAGCGCTTTGATGCCATCGAAGGTTCCCTCCGTTAGGTAAGTCTCAATCAATGCAGACGAAACCTTGCCTGCGTGGAAACCTTCCTCAATCGCTGATGCCAACAACGGTGTAGCCTTGGCTTTGACCCGACAACCTCGCTCCTGCAACAACCGCTGATACCATCCGGAGTCAATGGTTGCCCGCGTCCCGATCACACCAATGGATTGTCCTTCAAATCGTTGAGCTACCGCCGCAACCACCGGTTGAATCACGTCAATGACCGGAATTGAGGCCCCAGCGATTCTTCTCACCTCCTCCAGTGCATTGCTCGATGCCGAATTGCAAGCGATTACAATCGCACCGCACTCCAATTCCATCAATTCCCGCGTGATTCGAGCCGCATAATGCTGAATCAATTCAGGGCTTTTCTCCCCGTATGGAAGATGCGCTGTATCCCCAAAATAAATCAGAGAATGCTGTGGAAACCGTTTTGAAATCGCCCGAGCGACTGTCAATCCTCCAATTCCAGAATCAAATATTCCGATGGGTCGCAAGGCCTTTGGCACAGCCTGCAGGTTACATGCCGAGCTTGGTGCGAACCAGTCCGCCTACATCTTCGCCTCCTGTGTAAACAGTAGCGCCCGAACTTGTGTCAAAGATGTAAGTGAATCCGTTTTCCGCCCCTACGCCATTGATTGCTTCCTGAACCCGCTCAATCATGGGCATCAACAATTGTTGCTCCAATTGTGCCAATTCGTTCTGTACGGTTGCTCCAAATTCCTGCATGCCTTGGTCCAACGATTGCAGTTCGCGCTCTTTCTGTTGGCGGATGGCATCCGGCCAAGTCTCACCCTTCGCTTGGTATTCCGCGAACTTCGTCTGCAAGTCCTGTTGCATGCGAGCAATTTCAGCTTCATACTCAGCAGCTCGTGCTTCAATGGCAGTCTGAGCGTCTGCTCTTTCCGGCATATTGAGCAGGATCTCCTGCGAATCAATGTGTCCAAACTTTTGCGCTAAACCCGAAAATGAGATGGCGGTCACCATTCCGATGACCATTATAACGTGCTTCATATTGTAGATGATTTGATACTTAATTGATGATGGAAGGGCTTGAAAACCCTCCGCGCTAATTCTTGCCTTTGCTGTTTACTGTATTTCCTCCTCGCATCCCACCAGCGGCTCCGCGCATTCGATCGGTCGCCGCTCCCTTTCCTTTCTCCATGGCGTCTTTGGCTTTGTCCTTCAATGACTTGCCTTCATCGCCCTCTTTTGTATCGGATTCCAATGTTTCGCCAGGCACATAGCCCAATGCCTTGATCAAGCGATCCGAGATATCGTACTTCGGATTGGTGTAGAGCATGTTGCTTTGATTGCTCTTGTCAAATACCACCATGTATCCGCTGCCACTCGCGATGTCCTTGAGTTCTTCGAATACCTGGTCCTGGACGGGCTGGATTAATTCCTGGCGCTTTTGTAACAACTCCCCGTCGACGCCAAATTTTGATTTCTGCAGATCCCTAGCCTCCAATCGTTTCGAGC
>CAXDQP010000142.1:0-5829 GCA_963991335.1 uncultured Flavobacteriales bacterium | reverse complement strand
CGGCGCTGACCACCTACGAACGCACGTTGAAGATGCCCCGACCTTTCAAGGCGGCTCCGCGTGCTATGACGTGGTCGGCCTCTTCTACGCACACATGCCTGAGCCCTTGCGTCGGCCGTTTCATCAAAAAGCAATGTCATGGCTAAAACCCGGAGGAAAATTGATCCTCGAGGGATTCAGCATCGACCAGTTGGGGTTGACATCCGGAGGTCCAAAAAAACCGGAAATGTTGTTTCAAATGGATCAATTGAAATCCGATTTCAACGAACTTATTATTGAACACATTGCCTCCAAGCAAGCCCACTTGGACGAAGGACCTTTTCACCAAGGAAAAGCTGAAATCATTCAATTGGTGGGCACCTCTCCCATACTTTAATTCCAGATTGAATCGCATGCACCATCCATTGAATCTTCTGATCGCTGCGAGCGCCATTGCGACTTCGCTCGCTTCTCTGGCACCGATCACCCTCCATCAGGAGACCGAGAATTCACCCTCTGCAATTGACCTGTCCGCGCTTCAAAGCGAGGACAGAGGCGCGGAACTTTACACCCAATGGTGTGCAAGTTGCCATGGAGTGAATGGACGGGATTTCATCCAACGCACATGGAAACTGGGCAGTCAACAAGCGGACATCGAACGCATCATTCGCAACGGGTATGCCCTTTTGGGAATGCCAGCCTACGGCCAATTATTCTCGTCGGATGAGGTCAAAGATCTTTCCGATTACCTTTTTAAGAAAGCAGGTGAATCGCCCAACTTCAGAGCTTCTCCACCTCAGTTGATTCAGGCCACCGACCTCCAATTGCGCGCAAATGTGATTGCGTCGGAACTGGACACCCCGTGGGGCATGGACTTCTTAAATGACTCAACGTTGTTTTTCACCGAACGAGAAGGAAGACTTTGGGTCATGAAATCCGGCGTCAAGCAAGCCATTGCCGGCATTCCCGACGACATTCATAGAAAAGGGCAAGGGGGATTGCTGGATGTGATGGTTTGGAACGACGACACGCAGCCCCGGCCCTTGATTTTTCTGACCTACAGCAAAAACCATCCCGATGACGACAAGCTTTCGGCAACTGCCGTGGTGCGCGGTGAATTGTGGGTCAGCGATCAAGGGTTCAGCGTACCGCACTGGGAAACCTTGATGGTCGCTACGCCATATGCCAAAACCCACCGGCATTATGGAAGCCGACTCGCGAGGGGACAAGACGGCATGCTCTACATCACATGCGGCGAACGCGGGATGCGCGATGTGCATCCGCAAACCTTGGAAACCTATCCGGGGAAAGTGCACCGTTTGCACCCGGATGGCACCGTGCCGAAAGACAACCCTTTCGTCGATGTACCCGGCGCCATTGCCAGCATCTGGTCGTGGGGACATCGCAATCCGCAAGGCATGTTCGTTCATCCCGAGACCGGAGAGGTTTGGACCCATGAACATGGACCCAAAGGCGGCGACGAAATCAACATCCTTCGAAAATCAGCCAATTACGGGTGGCCAGAAATCACCTTCGGACGAAATTACAGTGGAACCATCATCACCCGGGACACGGCCAAAACGGGAATGGAACAACCCTAGCACTATTGGCTGCCTTCCATCGGTGCCTGCGGAATGGACATCGCATTGGGCCGCGCATGGCCTCAAAGTTGGCAAAACAATTTGCTCGTCGGATCGCTGAGCTTTGAATACCTCGAACGCCTGGTGATCGATGCTTCCGGGCACGTCACGGATCGGGAACAATTGCTCAAAGGTGTTGGACGCGTTCGCGACATCGCACGGAATTCGAACGGTGACATCTACGTTGCCGTCGAAGGCGCGGGCACTATTATTCATTTGGAACCGATACTGGAGAATTGAGGCATGGCCCAGAGAAAAACCTACCTGATCTTGTTGGCTATGGCGCTCGTGATGAGCCATACAAATGTTCATGCGCAAGCATTGACTCCCAAGCTCACCGCAGCCGAGGAGAACGCCTTGCGCCATTCAGCCGCACCTCCGCAAGACACAATCCTATGGTCAAGCAAAGGCCTCATCAATATTCATTTCAGCCAAGTGCAACTCAGCAATTGGGCAGCCGGAGGCCAGAGCAATCTTTCGTTGCTCACCAAACTCGACCAAAACTGGAACCTGGATCGTGGCAAATTCGGCTGGGATTCCGAGTTGCATCTAGCCTTTGGTTTGCTGCATCGGCCCGAAGACCGTGTGTTTTTGAAAACCGACGACCGAATCGAATGGTCGACTAAAATCGGATACCGCACCACCATGACCGGGTTCATGACCGTCATGGCGCATTTTCGGTCCCAGCTTGCCCCGGGTTATATCATTGAAAATGGCGCCCCCAATCGCGAGCTGCTCAATTCCAACTGGCTTTCCCCCGGCTATGGTGTCATTGCCGCCGGAATGGACTACAAACATCCCGAAAAGACCATCAATGTCTTTCTCGCTCCCATCACGTTCAAATCAACCTGGGTCATGGATGACAGCCTCTCGCAAGCGGGAGCATTCGGTGTAACCCCCGGTGAGACCAGCCGCTATGAGGTTGGGGGCTACTTAAAGCTCAACGCCAACTGGAAAATCACAGAGGAAATTGGATACGCCATCCGACTGGACTTGTTTTCAAACTTCATGGACAATCCACAAAACATCGATATTTACAGCGACCATGTCCTGTCCTTGAAAGTGAATTCATGGCTGACAACCACCATCAGCGCCACCCTCATTTATGACGATGACATCGCCCTCACCAAAACCCCCGAAGAGGTGAATGGCGTCATCAGCCCCAACATCGGACCGGGTGTTCAATTGAAACAAGTCCTATCGGTAGGACTGTCGTTGAACATTTGAACGCCTCGCTACGTCCATCCGAATTCATGCCGTAATTTCGCCGGTTCAAAAGACGATCAACACGATGAAAGCATTTGTTTTTCCTGGACAAGGAGCCCAATTCTCTGGAATGGGCAGGGATTTATTCGACGCTTCCGAAATCGCTCAAGAGCGTTTCCGACAAGCCGACGACATTTTGGGCTTTTCAATCTCAAGCGCCATGTTCTCTGGGAGCGATGAGGATTTGAAACAAACTTCCGTCACACAACCCGCAATCTTTCTGCATTCCGTGATTTTAGCGGAATTGATGGGAGAGCGGTTTGCACCGGACATGGCCGCGGGCCACAGCTTGGGTGAATTTTCTGCCCTCGTCGCAGCCGGTGCCTTGCAGTTTGAAGATGGATTGAAGCTGGTTTCCGAACGAGCCCAGGCCATGCAGGATGCATGCAACGCCGCTCCATAAACGATGGCCGCAGTCTTGGGCAAGGAAGACGAACAAGTAGAAGAAATCTGCGCAAAAACCCCGGGCATTGTTGTCGCTGCCAACTACAACTGCCCCGGCCAACTTGTGATCTCCGGAGAAGTAGAGGCGATTCACGCGGCGTGTGCGGCGCTCACTGAGGCTGGAGCGCGGCGAGCACTGGTACTGCCTGTCGGCGGAGCATTTCATTCGCCACTTATGGAATCGGCACGAGAGCGATTGTCTGCAGCTATCGCTCAGGCTCCTTTTACAAGCCCTCGATGCCCGATTGTACAAAACGTCACAGCCTTGCCTGTGGAAGATCCTGCGGAAATTCGCACCAACCTCATTGCGCAACTCACCGCTCCGGTAAAATGGACGCAATCCATGGGGAAGATGATTGAAATGGGGGCTCAGGAAGCCATCGAAATCGGCCCAGGAAAAGTCTTGCAAGGCCTCTTTAAAAAAGTCGACCGCGCATTTCCCGTGTCGAGCGGAGGGATCGAATTGTAAAGCATATTTCGCTTAAGGGCACAAAAAAGGCGGGGACTTCCCGCCTTTAGCCTTTTATCAATTTGGCATGTTACGCGACTTCGGCAGCGTAGGCATGCAAGGCCTGCAATTCCGTTTCTGAAACGAGCAGGGCATGTTTTAGTCCGTTGTTTTCCGATCGCAGCTCATCGCATCGCCGCTGAGCCAGAGCAAGTTCATTTTTCAATCGCATGAATTCCTTCAAGGTCTTCACCCGCTCTTGTTGCGCCGTCTCCAATTGCACCATAAGATCTTCCATAATACAAAGAACGAGGAAGAGATCATGCCTCGCAACGGGGGGCTGAAGCACTTTTCCACCTTTTATCGTTCATTTCAACAAAAGGATAATTCGCAAACGAAAGCTTCAATTGAACGAGCCCAGGTCCTGCCTCCTCGGGTCTTTCAATTGCTTTCGAGTGGAGAGAAGAATAAAAAACATGACCAATCCGAATGCACCGCACGTGGCGTAAAGACCGGGAATAGCTGTGAGATCACCCGCAAACTGATACCCTGAATACACCGCACCGGCTCCGATTCCCACTTCCAAGGCCATCAACATCGTACCCAAAGCCAACGCCACCTTTCCCGGTTTTGCAAGGTCTGCTGTCCAAGCAAATATTGCGGGCATATTGATGCCAATCGACATGCCATAAATCACGCCTGCCAGTGCTGCCGTGAGTTGCGTTTCAGCCCACGCCAACCCAAACATTCCTAGAGCGAGCAGGCCTGATCCTGCGATCAGTAACGGAACGCGGCCCAAGCGATCCGATGCCTTTCCAGCGACCAAACGCATGGATATGGAAGCGATGACGATGATGGTATTGAAGGATCCTTTGTAAACATAGCCCAAGGAATCAACGAAGTCCGGTGTGATTGTGAGGAAGGCGCCAAAGGCAAATGCCACCGGAAGCAGCGCCAAAGAAGCAGACCACGACGACCAATCCAGCACCGGGCCACTGAATACGTTGAGGTCCTGCCAACCTACTTTCCGGCTATTCGGAAGTGATTCAGGCAATCGAATGGTCAAAAGCAGGGCCAATAGTCCAAGACCACTTGAAGTCAAAAACATGGCGTCATAACCGAACTCCACCGTCAGCCAACTGCCCAGTGCGGGTCCTCCGGCCATGCCTGCATTGCCCGCGACACCCAAGTAGCCCAATGCTTCTCCTCTTCTGCGAATGGGCGTGGTATCGGTGAGAAAGGCCGTTGTTCCCGTTGGCCTGAATCCCGTGCTCATCCCATGCAAAAGACGCAGCAGCAAAAACAGCCAAACCACCAACGGAATCCCGGAGTAAGAAGCAGTCAACTCGGGCGTCAACCACCCGATGAGGATGTACCCCAAGCCTGCCAGCATGGTGACCCACGTGCCAAACAGCATCACAGGCCGCCGACCTGCCGCGTCTGCAATCCGACCGCTGATGAAACGGGATGCAAATGCCCCAATCGTGAACAAACCGACGATCCACCCGATCAAATCGGGCCGACCAAGCGCCGTCAAAAATCCCGGCAACTCCGGCATGATCATGCCAAAACTCGCCATGAACAATACAGTGCTCGCGCACAACCACCAAAATTGAGGAGAGAAGATCTGCTCTTCCGGGCCACGTTCTTGCTTCACTTGCACGCAAAGGTACCTCCTATTATCTTCGAAAAATGCAATATCCTGCCAAGGTCTTGTTAGCGTGGGGAGAAGCCATCTCAGGAAATGGCGCCATTCACCGGTGGCTCATGCAAAATGGTTATCCCGAACTCGGACTGACGTGCAACGCTTTGCATAATGTCGAATCCGCTCGAACTTGGCTGATGCAAAATGGTCACCCTCACTTGATGGCCTTGGTACGGGGAGCCGAAGGAGAAGGAAAAGCCATTGTCTGGCTAGATAATTATGGATACAATTTCCTTGCATTGGTGGCACTGGGCGCGGACAATGACGACAAAGCAATCCAACAACTCATGCAGCTCACTCAGCGAGAATGGGCAGGAATTGCACTAAAAATACGCTCCATCAAAAAC
>CAXDQP010000141.1:0-5879 GCA_963991335.1 uncultured Flavobacteriales bacterium | reverse complement strand
TGTTAATGTCCGCTACCAGTGAGCCCAAATTGAATTTGAAGACGCCCAAATTGCAATTGCTCGAGGCGTTGTTACCCGACCACGCACCTGCTGTTGTCGGGAAATCATCCCATCCCCCACATCCCGCGCACACCGCCTGGTATACGGTGCCATTTTTATCGAATCGCGACGTTCCGCCGTCCACGTGTTCGTTCGAAAACGTTCCACCAAAAAATGTTCCGTACGTCAAGTCCGCCGCTTCAGGTGCCAAAACACCTAGCCAAAAATCGCTTCCATCCGTCCCAATTTGATACGCATCAACGGTGGTGGGCATGCCGCTTGTGGTCGATTGTCCCGCAGTGGAACTGTTGTTGTTGTTGGTGACTCCTCCCCATCCACTGATGTACATCTCATCGCAATCCGATACCAGAAACGCTGTGGGGCTAATGTCAATGCCGGATTGAGGTAGGCCGATGCGGGTGACCCAGTCCACATCGTCCAATGCCGGACCAAATCGCACCACAAACGTGCTTCCATTCGGATTATCCGCGTAGACATCCCCGACCAATTGCAAGGAAGAACCAACCGTCTGGCCGCAGAGGTGAGGTCGGTCTTCAGTATCCAATTGCACGAAATAGGATTGGTCGTAATCATCGGTGCCGAAATAGGTCGCGGCATCCAAAATTGGAATGGCCGGCGCATAGTTCAATGCGAAAACATATCCGTCGCTTTCGCCTGCCAAATCCGGTTGGTACGCATCCGGAGAAGTTGGCAAGTCATCACTCCGCGTGCCGCCAGCAACATAAGCCGTTGTGCTTCCTTGCGCGAACTGAACGGCATAGGCCGCGTCATCCTGGTTCCCTCCGAAATAAGAGGAAAACTCAAGGTCTTCCAAGTCTTCCGAAAGCCGAAGAATCACCGCATCGCTCGGACCATTGAGTCCCGGGTCAAAGGCGTTGGCCATGGGAAAATCATCGCTGCGTGTACTCGTCGCCAACCACACGTCACCCTGCGGATCCACCATGACTTCGCCGCGGCAAACATCCCCGTAATTGTAATTCAATTGAGTGCCCAAGTTCAGCCCATCATTCTCCGATCCGCCGATGAATGTGGAAGCCGTCAATGCACCGTCCACTCCATCAATTTTGGAGATGATGATGTCGCAGCCCTCCATAAACGCTTGATAAAAGCTGTAGCCCGCCAAGTCAATCAAAGGTCCACCGACAAATGCTTCCTGGAAAGCGCCCGAAGTCGTGGGAAAGTCGGCCGACCCTGTGGTCCCCATCACGTAAATATCCCCCGACGAATTGGTAACGAGGCTGTGCGGATAATCGAGGTTCGTTCCACCGAGGTAGGTGCTGTATTCAAGATTGGTTCCGTCAGATGAAAAAACGCTGATTCCAAAATCAAAATCCCCTCCATTGTATGTGGCATCGAAGGCTCCTGCCGTGGTAGGATAACCTGCGTCTCGGACCCCCGATCCCCCAATCAGACGGCCGGCATCGTCATAAGCCGCTGTAAAACCCCAGCTGTCTGCTGTCGAACCAACGTAAGAGGCAAATTCAATTTCAGGGTCAATGATCAACGGGCGAGAAGCATCGTAATCTCCCAGCTCATAGGTAATGCGACAGGCATCGCCTTCCATGAATTGCAGGCGGTAAGAGCAATCCACCTCTTCCATCACGCTCCCATTCATTTGGTACGCAAATGGAGCCGCCTCTGCAATGTGTCCCCAAGCACCGGTAGCGTCCATTCCCTCTCCCAGACGAGGCCCTAGCAAATGCTTGAGGCTACCGTCTGCTTGCAACGCCGTTTCCAAGCCGCGATAAACGGTGACAATCTGATGAGGATCAGCGCCGGGGTCAACCCTCCAGTCGCATTTGATGTGGGAAGCATCCCCTCTCATTCCATCGATGGAACCGTGAATCCCTGGCCACACGTGTGCCAATTTCAATTTGCCCGATGGCTGCACCGCTCGGGCCCATTTTGCTGGGTCATTCCCGCGGTAATAAGAAAGGTGGTGGTCCGAAGGGTGGCTCGCAACGGTTTGATATTCCATTGAACATCCCTCCCATTCCACATCCAAGACATACTTGCTCAACCCACTGACGGGTGATTCATGTCGGGCGAGTGCATCATATCCCGATGCAAGCATGCCGGCTTTCCACCCTTTTTCAGTCAGCCACCAATCGCCGCCATAAACACGCGCCTCCGCGCGGACCTCATCGTCGAATTGTCCTTCATTGGGCACAAACCAGACGCCTTCAGGAACGTGCCCGCGCTGCAGAATTCGTGCATCGCCTTCGTCGGTTTGAGCCGAAGCACAGATGCCGAAGGCCAGCCCTACGAAGACCAGAATCAATACGGTTATGTGCTTATCGTCACGCAACATCGGGAGTGGAACAGATTGCTTTCTAACAAATAACGGACAAAAGGCGGTGCAGGTTGCCTTCGCTTTGCGCGCGAGACAAACATTGTTTTCAATCTAGGCCAACTGCTCCGTCAACAACCGCATCTCAATCACAGGAGACATTCGTTCATGGAGGATTCGGTGGACGGAATCCGCAATGGGCGTTTCCACCGAAAACTGCGTTTTCATGCGATGAATCCCCTGAGAACCGTTGAATCCCTCCGCCACCATGTTCATCTCCATCATTGCCCCCTTGACGCTGTACCCTTTGCCAATCATCATGCCCAAGGTCCGATTGCGGCTGTGCGGACTGTAGGCGGTCACCAACAAATCGCCGAGGTATGTGCTTTCCTTGACGTCGCGGTCCATTTGGTGCACCGCCGCCAGAAATCGCTTCATTTCTTGGGAAGCATTGCTGATGTATACGCTGAGAAAATTGTCCCCATACCCCAGTCCCAATACGATTCCAGCACCAATGGCGTAGATATTCTTGAGCACCGCGGCCAGCTCCGCTCCCACCACATCTTGGCTGGTTTGAACCCGGATGTAGCGCGTGGCAAATGCTTCTGACAAGGTCTCAGCCAGCTCCAGAACTGGGCAGGCCATGGTGAGGTAACTCAGCTTTTCACGCGCCACTTCCTCCGCATGGCACGGACCCGCTAACAATCCAATGCGCTCATACGGAACCTTGAACTGCTTGTGCAAATAACGCGCGGGGATGCTATCGTATTCCACCACCATGCCCTTGATGGCATTGATGATGACCTTGTTTTCCATGCCCTGTGGATCGTGTGCTTGAATCACTTCATCCAAATGGATGGAAGGAATGGCAAAAATCAACACGTCACTGGCATCGATGATCTCCTGCATGTTGGTGGAAACCGTGAGCTTATTGGAATCAAAGGCGATGCTTTGGATGTAATGCGGATTGCGGCCAAATTGCATCAAATGCTCCCGGGTTTCTTCCCGTCGCACCCACCAATTCAGGTGCTCTTTGTTGGTGAGCACCATCTTGGCAATGGCCGTGGCCCAGGAGCCGCTTCCGATCAGTCCGTAACGCAAGTTCGATGGCATGGGGCCAAAGGTAATGGAGAGCACCTTGTGTCTGCCGCAAAAGTGAGGCGGTACGGTTTCCGAGCGCTACCTTTGCCCTCGCATCCAGCACATTCGATAAAAACATGAGCGACGATCTTCTCAAAAAAGTCATCAGCCACGCCAAGGAATACGGCTTTGTATTTCCTTCCAGTGAAATTTATGATGGCCTGTCCGCGGCCTATGACTACGGCCAACTGGGCGCCGAATTGAAAAACAACATCAAGCAGTACTGGTGGACTGCGATGGTTCGAATGCACGAAAATATCGTTGGCATCGACGCTTCCATTTTCATGCACCCCACCACTTGGAAAGCTTCCGGACACGTTGATGCATTCAACGATCCGCTCATCGACAACAAAGATTCCAAAAAGCGGTACCGTGCGGATGTTTTGATCGAAGACCACATTGCCAAGATTGAAGCGAAAATCAACAAAGACGTGACCAAGGCGGCGAAGCGATTTGGGGAGGCCTTTGACGAGAGTCAATTCCGCGAAACCAACGGACGCATTCTGGACCGTCAAAAGCAAATTGATGACATCAACAGCCGGTTCAAATCGGCCATGGAAGCGGATGATTTAGCGGCGGTCAAGGCCCTGATCGAAGACCTGGGGATTGCCGATCCGGACACCGGCAGCCGAAATTGGACCGATGTGCGGCAATTCAACCTCATGTTCAAAACAGAATTGGGTGCCGTGAGCGGGGACAGCGGTGTGATCTACTTGCGGCCCGAAACCGCCCAAGGAATCTTCGTCAATTACCTCAACGTCCAGAAAAGCGGCCGGATGAAGTTGCCGTTTGGCATTGCGCAGATTGGAAAGGCCTTCCGAAATGAAATCATCGCCCGGCAGTTCATTTTCCGCATGCGGGAATTTGAACAGATGGAAATGCAATTTTTCGTCAAGCCCGGCACCCAGGAAAAGTGGTACGAATACTGGAAAGAAGCACGCCTCAAATGGCACAAAGCCTTGGGATTTGAAGAAGGCATGCACCGGTTCCACGATCACATCAAGTTGGCGCACTACGCCGAGGCTGCTTCGGACATCGAGTTCAACTTCCCCATGGGCTTCAAAGAGCTCGAAGGGGTTCATTCACGCACGGATTTTGACTTGAAGCAACACGAAGAACACAGCAACAAGAAATTGCGGTACTTCGATCCGGAGACCCAAGAGAGCTATGTGCCTTATGTCGTCGAAACGTCCATTGGATTGGACCGAATGTTCTTGGCAACGCTGAGCGCGGCTCTTCAAGAAGAAACATTGGAGGACGGATCACAGCGCACCGTGCTCCGCATTCCGGCGCCTTTAGCCCCTGTTAAAGCCGCGGTATTGCCGTTGCTCAAAAAGGATGGATTGCCTGAAAAAGCGCGCGAAATCTTGAAAATGTTGCAACTCGAGAACAACGTCCAGTACGACGAGAAAGACGCCATTGGTCGCCGCTACCGCCGACAGGATGCCATTGGAACACCGCTGTGCATCACCGTGGACCACGACACCCTCACGGACCAAGCCGTGACCATCCGCGACCGCGACACCATGGCCCAAGAACGAATTCCCATTGCTGACTTGTCCGCACGTGTTCACGAAAAAGTGGGCCTTGCACAACTGTTTAACTCCAACTCATGAACCTGACCGATCTTCACCTTGAAGGAGAACGAGCGCTGATCCGCGTTGATTTCAATGTGCCTTTGAATGAAGCGCGCGAAGTGACAGACGACACACGCATTCGGGCAGCGCTGCCGACCATCCAACATGTTTTGAAGCAAGGTGGGTCTGTGGTGCTCATGTCCCATCTTGGAAGGCCAAAAGGACCCGATGCCCAATTCAGTCTCAAGCATGTTTTGCCGCGACTGGAAGCGCTGCTCGGTCAGCCTGTGAAATTCGCGCCCAATTGTGTGGAAGACACCGCGCTCGATGTCACACAATCGTTGAAGCCTGGAGAAGTTGCCTTGCTCGAAAACCTGCGGTTTCATCCCGAAGAAAAAGCCGGAGATGAATTTTTCGCGGGCCAACTGGCTGAAAATGGAACCGTTTACATCAACGATGCTTTCGGCACAGCGCATCGCGCCCACGCCTCCACAGCTGTAATTGCCCGATTCTTTCCAGAAGACAAAGCCTTTGGTTTGCTGCTAGCGAAAGAAATTGATGCCCTTCAAAAGGTGCTCGCCCATCCTGAAGCGCCCCTCACCGCTATTATTGGTGGTGCGAAAGTCAGTTCAAAACTGGGCATCATCGAACACCTCATCGGTCGCGTGGATCGCTTGATTGTCGGCGGCGGAATGGCGTACACATTTGTCCAAGCGCAAGGCGGAAAAATTGGCAATAGCCTAGTGGAATCGGAAATGCACGCACCTGTCTCTTATACACATCTCCGCGCCCACGAGACCAGAGAGGATCTC
>CAXDQP010000140.1:0-5891 GCA_963991335.1 uncultured Flavobacteriales bacterium | reverse complement strand
ATGAAGGGCAAGAGGTAATTCTGACGAGGGGAGGCAAGGGTGGAAGGGGGAATGCCCATTTCAAATCCTCCGTCCGACAATCGCCGACGTACTCACAGCCGGGAGAGCCGGGATTGGAAGAGTGGAAGATTCTCGAACTCAAACTTCTCGCTGATGTTGGACTCGTGGGATTTCCAAATGCAGGAAAGTCGACGTTGTTGTCTGTGGTCAGTGCGGCCAAACCGGAAATTGCCAATTATCCGTTTACGACCCTGAAGCCGAATTTGGGCATAGTCGCATACCGCGAGGAACGTTCATTTGTAATGGCGGACATTCCGGGAATTATTGAAGGAGCAGCAGATGGCAAAGGCCTTGGGTTGCGATTTTTAAGGCACATCGAGCGCAACCCGGTTTTGCTTTTTATTGTGCCTGCAGACAGCAGTGACATTGCGGCAGAGTATGGAACTTTGCTGAGGGAATTGGAAAAATTCAATCCCGACTTGCTCAAGAAGAATCGTCTGTTGGCCATTTCGAAAAGCGATATGTTGGATGAGGAGCTGAAGCAAGCGATCCACGATGAAATTAGGGATTTGAATCCGCTGTTTTTTTCCAGCGTCGCACAAATGGGATTGGTGGAATTGAAAGATGCGCTCTGGAAGTCCATGGATGAGGCAACCGTCTGGTAATCATGCGTAATTTCCTCCATATCCTCCCGGAAGTTCAAGAGGCGTTGAAGAATGGCCAAGCGGTCGTCGCGTTGGAATCCACCATTGTTGCGCACGGAATGCCGTATCCGCAAAACCTCGAAACGGCTCAGCGATTGGAGTCAATTGTGCGTGCAGGCGGCGCAGTCCCTGCCACAGTGGCGGTAGTCCATGGGAAGCTGCTAGTGGGGTGTACGGCTGAAGACCTGACCGCTTTGGCGACATCGCCCGATGTACTGAAAGTATCGCGGCGTGATTTGCCGCTGGCTTTGACCCGCAAAACGCTTGGTGCCACAACTGTCAGCGGTACTTTGATCGGTTGCGAACTTGCAGGTGTCCGGGTGTTCGCTACGGGCGGCATTGGAGGAGTTCATCGCGGAGTGGAGCGCACCTGGGACATCTCAGCAGATATACCAGAACTGGCAAAGTCTTCCGTAGCAGTCGTGAGTGCAGGCGCAAAATCAATTTTGGACTTGCCAAAAACGTTGGAAGCATTGGAAACGGCTGGCGTGACCGTAGTGGGTTATGCGACCGATGAGTTCCCCGCTTTTTTCACCCCGACGAGTGGAATTGCTGCTCCGCATCGAGTGGATTCGGCGCAAGAAATGGCGGCGGCCATGGACGCCAAATGGTCCTTGGGTTTGAAAGGAGGTTTCCTCATTGCCAACCCCATTCCTGCGGAATTTTCAGCAGACCCTCTGCAAGTGCAGCGTGCGATTGATTTGGGGTTGAAGGAGGCGGATTCAAAAGGAGTTGGAGGCTAGGATCTCCCACCATTTCTATTGCGTTTCGTCAATGAAGCCACCGAAGGAAAATGCCTCGCCGCTAACCGGGCGTTGGTCGAACACAACGTGGCTGTTGGCACCGCAGTCGCAGTGGCTTACGCGTCGAGATAACCCAACGTTTTCGAGTGAGATTTGTTCACGGTTGGTGACGCAAAAGCCCGTTGTACATCGCTTGAATTCTTTGCTTGGTCTGAGTTGCACTATTTTCGCGTCATGAATCCAACAGATGTCAAGAAAGATGCAGCCAATGACGCTGCTTCCGTTCAAGATTTTCGGCAAGCCTTGTTGGATGATTATCGCTTGATGTGCATGAGCCGGGAGGCTTCATTGCTGGGCAGAAAGGAGGTGCTGGGTGGAAAGGCGAAATTTGGAATTTTCGGGGATGGAAAAGAATTGGCTCAACTGGCATTGTCCAAAATCATCCGGCCTGGGGATTGGCGATCAGGTTACTACCGGGATCAGACGTTGATGATGGCCCAAGGCCTGTTAACAGTCCGTCAGTTTTTTGCGGCGCTTTATGCGGACACGGATGTTGAGCGTGAGCCAAGTTCGGCTGGAAGGCAAATGGGTGGCCACTTCGCAACGCGCATCTTAGATAGCCAAGGCAATTGGCTGGACGCTACCCAAGGCTTCAATAGTTCCGCCGATATCAGTCCCACAGGCGGTCAAATGCCGCGGCTTTTGGGCTTGGCCCAAGCTTCAAAATTGTATCGGGCATTGCCCGAAGTGGCTGCGCTGAAGCCGCGGTTTACGAAGGCCGGGAACGAAATTGCGATTGGTACTATTGGAGATTCGAGCACATCTGAAGGTCCTTTTTGGGAGACCATGAATGCGGCAGGAGTGCTTCAAGTGCCCATGCTCATGAGTGTTTGGGACGACGGGTACGGCATCAGCGTTCCCAAAAAGTACCAAACCACCAAAGCGTCCATTTCCACCGCGCTCAGCGGAATGCAAATGGAAGAGGGAACCAATGGCATTGTGATTTACCGCGTCAAAGGATGGGACTATCCGGCATTGGTCAAGACCTATGAAGAGGCGGCGAAGCGCTGCCGGGATCATCATGTTCCTGTTTTGGTCCATGTCGAGGAGGTTACGCAGCCACAGGGCCATAGCACTTCGGGCTCTCACGAGCGCTACAAATCCGAGGAACGGATGGCGTGGGCCAAGGAGTATGATTGCATTGGGCAATTTGAAAAATTCTTGCTCCTAGAAGGCGCGGCCCAGCAAGAAGAATTGGATGGCATCCGAAAGGCAGTGAAAAAAGAAGTGCGCCAGGAACAAAAGGCCGCTTGGGCAGACCTTCGGTCGTCATTTGACAATGAGCAGCAAGAGGTAATAGCCCTTATTGCCGCGGTGAGCGGCTCAGATTCCGCCGAAATAGCATCCTTGCAAAATGGCATTTTTCCGGGAAGGGCCGAATTTCACGCGGCCGCTCGGCGCACAATACATAGTGCGGGTCGAAAACGAACCCCAGCCATTGAGGCGCTGATTCGCTGGTCGGAATCGTATGGCCGTGAAAACCAAGATCGCTATGGCCGGCATTTGTACAGC
Organism: uncultured Flavobacteriales bacterium; assembly: GCA_963991335.1. Classification (GTDB taxonomy): domain Bacteria; phylum Bacteroidota; class Bacteroidia; order Flavobacteriales_D; family Sanyastnellaceae; genus UA16. The sequence continues at coordinate 2,872 of CAXDQP010000140.1, read as the reverse complement.
GAAGATGCGGATTCTGCCTTGGATGTACCGGTTGTTCGCCCGGCATATTCCGATAGCGGCGAGCTCGCGGATGGCCGGCAAATTTTGCAGCAGAATTTTGCAGCATTGTTTGAAAAATATCCAGAATTGGTCACGTTTGGAGAAGATACAGGTGGGATTGGAGGTGTGAATCAGTCCATGGAGGGCATGCAAGAAAAGTTTGGTGAGGTGCGGGTGTCGGACACCGGGATTCGAGAGTGCACCATTGCTGGGCAGGGAATCGGACTCGCCCTGCGGGGATTCCGCCCCATTGCAGAGATTCAATATTTGGATTACCTGTATTATGCGCTGCAAATTCTACGCGATGATGCAGCGACGGTTCGCTATCGAACAGCGGGTGGCCAAAAAGCTCCGGTCATCATTCGGACAAGAGGCCATCGATTGGAAGGCATTTGGCACAGCGGTTCGCCGATGGGCGCGATCATTCATTCGCTCCGGGGCATGCATGTCTGTGTCCCACGCAATATGACTGAGGCTGCGGGCATGTATAACACCCTTTTGCAAGCAGAGGAACCGGCGCTTGTCGTGGAATGCTTGAACGGGTATCGCACCAAGGAGCAAGTGCCTACGAACATGGGGGAATTTACCGTGCCTCTGGGGATTCCAGAAGTGATCAAAACGGGTCAGGACATCACGGTAGTTTCTTACGGCTCCACATTGAACATCGCCGCTGCGGCGGTGGAGCGATTGCAAAAGGATGGAATCCACGTTGAATTGATTGACGCACGCACCTTGCTGCCATTTGACAACCAAAACGTATGCGCCGCCTCCGTCGGTAAAACCAATCGGCTTTTGGTTGTAGATGAAGATGTCCCAGGTGGTGCTAGTGCCTACCTCATGGAGGATATTCTGAATCGCCAAGGGGGGTGGAAGTGCCTCGACGTAGCTCCGAGAACCATTGCCGCCCAACCTCACTTGCCTCCATACGGAACCGACGGCGATTATTACGCTAAGCCGAATGCAGAGGACATCTACGAGGCAGTGATGGGCATCATGGTCGAAGCAGAGCCGAATCGATTCTGATGATTCAAGAACAATTCGAGCTCAAAACGGAGTTCATCGACTTACTGCAGCTGCTGAAGGCCACGGGGTACGCAGCGACTGGAGGAGAAGCCAAGATGATGGTAGTGGATGGATTGATTGCGGTCAATGGTGAGGCAGAACAACGAAAGCGCCGAAAACTTCGGTCAGGGGATGAGGTGAACATCAATAAGGAAGTTTCCATTGCGCTCATAGCCAAGGAGTAATGGCTTCGCAGGGTTAGAATGTTTGTAATTCTGACACGATTCTAGGGCTCCTATCAGGAATTTTTACGTTTCTTGGAACTTGATTCAAATTGCACGACCATGTTGAGACTCATTCCTTTTGTCCTTTTTGTTCTGGTTTCAAATGCTTTTTCAGCGCAAGAAATGCTACGAGGCCGTGTGATTGACGGAGAACTGGGGGATCCTATTTTCTCCGCCAACGTGATTGTTGAAGGAACCACGCAGGGCGTGACGACCGATTTTGACGGGCAATTTTTATTGCCAGTGAGCCAATTCCCGGTGAATTTGCAAGTGAGCTTCATTGGCTATAGCCTAAAGAAAATCACCGTTCAAGACGCTTCAGAGCGCATTACGGTCAAATTGATTCCTGATCAGGTTTTGATTGAGGCGGCTGAAGTCGTGGGGGATCGAATCAGCCAAAAGCAAAAGCAGGCGCCGCTTACGGTAGAATCCATGGATGTGATTGCCATCAAAGAGGCGCCAAGCGGTTCTTTTTACGAAGGTTTGGGCAACCTCAAAGGGGTGGATGTGACCTCGGCGAGTTTGGGTTTTAAAATCATCAATACACGCGGATTCAATTCGACTTCCCCCGTCCGTTCGTTGCAGCTCATCGATGGAATCGATAATCAAAGTCCAGGGCTCAACTTCTCGCTGGGGAACTTCCTCGGGGCATCGGAATTGGATGTGAGGAATGTAGACATTGTCGCTGGGGCGAGTTCTGCGTTTTATGGTCCAGGTGCGTTTAATGGTGTGGTATCCATGGAGACCAAGTCGCCGTTTCAGTTCCCTGGAGTCACCGCTTCTTTGCGCGTCGGGGAGCGAGAATTGAATGAACTGGCTTTTCGGTATGCGGATTACACAACCGATGACGACGGGAATCCTGTTTTGGGATTGAAAGTGAATGCATACCGCATGACCGCATACGACTGGGAGGCGAACAATTATGACCCTGTTGACGGAGCAATTGTTGGAAGGGACAACGCGGGCCGATACGATGCCGTGAATATCTATGGCGATGAATCCAAGCCGGTCTTTGATTATGCTGGAGATGGGAGCAGCAATGCCCGCGGCCTGGGGACTTTTTTCCGCACCGGATACAAAGAGGTTGATCTCGTTGATTATAACACGGAAAATTTGAAGGTTAGTACGGCGCTTCATTGGCGACTAAAGCCCGAAGAAACCTACGAGAGCCCGGAGCTCATCTATGGCTTCAATTCGGGATTTGGAACCACGGTGTACCAAGGCGATAACCGATTCAGCCTGCGTGACATCCAGTTTTACCAACACAAATTGGAGTTGCGAAAGCCTGGCAAGTGGTTCGTGCGGGCGTACCGAACGAGTGAGGATGCTGGAAATTCATACGATCCGTACGCGACGGCATTGAAGTTGCAGCAGGAAACTCGCGACGATTACCAGTACTCCAAGGTCTACTACCGCTACTGGGTGGATAGCATTGCACCGGGCATTGCGGAAACGTGGCCGAGTGGGGTTTTGGAGTGGGTGGAAGGCATTCCTACCAATACCATCGACCAGGACAGCATTGATTACTGGTACGATGTCAATGGTCA
>CAXDQP010000139.1:0-5921 GCA_963991335.1 uncultured Flavobacteriales bacterium | reverse complement strand
CCAACTTGCGAATTTCTTCATAGAAGGCTTGTCCATCCATTTTGGGCATCATGACATCGAGCACAGCGGCATCGATGTGATTCTCCTTTGCCAACTGCAGAGCTTCTTCGCCGTTTTCCGCTTCAAGTACAAACCACCCCTCTCGCTCAAAATTGAGTTTCACGGTGCGGCGCAAGGTCAGGTCGTCTTCCGCCAAGAGGATTCGCGGTTGAGGTGGAGATGAGTCGTGCATGGCGTAAATTTCGGACGAAAATGATTTCATGGAGAAGGAAAATCTGAACGAAGTACCAACAATTGCAGACGCCATTGGTTTGGAAGTGCTGCCCGTTGAGGCTGAGCGGGTCACCGGACGAATGCCTGTAGATGCTAGAGCCCATCAGCCGTATGGCTTGCTCCATGGCGGTGCGAGCGTGGTTTTAGCGGAAACGCTCGGTTCGGTAGGCTCGCATTTTCTGGTCGCCGATCAAGGCAAGGCCGCGGTGGGTATTGAGGTCAATGCGAACCACATCCGCGGCGTCCGGTCAGGGTGGGTGCATGGCGAGGCGAAACTGATTCACCGTGGGGGAAAGATGCACGTATGGAACATTGAGATCAAAGACGACAAGGAGCGATTGGTTTGCACGAGTCGGCTGACGGTGATGATCATTGCTCAACCCCAAAAGAATGACTCGGCGTTTGCTGAGAAAGAAGGATGAACAGCGGTTCCAGCACTTTTCGCTTGTGGTGGAAAATGCCCGGTTCGGGTGCAGATGAAATCTGGACGTTGGAGGCCGACGATGGAGGCGAAACGGAATTTCATTTTTCTCCCTTCACCCCATCACCAGACGCTCCTCACTTGAGAATCCGTGGCAACAAACGCCGTGTTTTGTCTCCTCAAAAGGGCACGTTGCATTTGCAGGATTCACCGACCAAAAAGGGAGCAATGCAGGCGAATCACATGGAGGCGGTGGATGCGGCCTTGGCCGCCATAGATCGGGGGGAATTGGAAAAAGTGGTTCTCAGTCGTTCGGAATTCTGGGCCACATCGCTCAGTCCTGAAGCGGTATTCGAATCCAAGTGCCGGATGTATCCGGATGCGATGGTCTACCTGCTCTCACATCCAGAGGCGGGCGTCTGGCTCGGCGCATCGCCCGAGCTTTTGCTCAAGCGTTCCGGCGCTCGCTTTGAGACGGTTTCCTTGGCGGGTACAAAATCGGACGTGCACGCCTCTTGGACGGAAAAGGAGTTTCGGGAGCAAGAGATGGTGACTGATTTTATCACAGGACGTCTCGAAGCGGCAGGTGCAACGGATGTAGATCAGCGCAATGTGCGAGACCGCACGTATGGATCCATCAAACACTTGGAATCCCAAATTCTATTCTCCTCGAAAGCGGACGAATCCACGTGGTTACAGGAACTACATCCCACACCGGCTGTTGGGGGCACACCGCGAGAAAGTGCCTTGAAATTCATAGAGGATCATGAACGTGAGGAGCGTGAATACTACACGGGGTTTTTGGGGTGGAGCGAGGAGGAAACATCGAGTTTTTATGTCAATTTGCGTTGCATGGCCTGTTTTTCGGACGGATTTCGCTTGTTTGCCGGTGGTGGAATCGTAAGCGGCTCTGATGCGCAGGAAGAATGGGAAGAGACGCGCGCAAAAATTGAAACGATTCGCACCACCTTGAATCGTTAACCGTTCCAAACCGCCTTATTTTCGCGCCATGAGGACGACGGATCATCCAGGAGCCCATGAGCTTATTTCGACCTGGCAATCGTTCGGGTTGAAACGCATCGTTGTTTCCCCAGGTTCACGAAGCGCACCGCTCGTGATTGCTGCGGATGCTTTGGGGTTGGAAATAACGGTCGCACTTGACGAGCGCAGCGCGGCGCATACAGCCTTGGGAATGGCGCTGCAATCGGGATTGCCTTCCTGTGCGATAACCACTTCGGGGACCGCTGCGCTCAACCACGGCTCGGCCATGGCGGAGGCGTTTTACATGGGGGTGCCGTTGATCAGCGTCACGGCGGATCGTCCCATTTCCAAGCGGCACACGGGGCCGGGTCAAATGGTGGTTCAATCGCATGCGTTTGAATCCCATGCCGTCTGTTCGCTTGAATTGGACGAGCAGGTCATGTCACCGGCGGAATTGCGCGGAGCGGCCACGGAAGCTTGGCTTCATGCCCAACGAGGTCCGGTGCACGTCAATGTGCCTTTTGATGAGCCGCTTTATAGCATGTCCGAAAATTCGGCCAAGGCCCTGGTAGATGGTAACCCGGCCGTTGAAGCGGATGAGGCCATGCCGGAAGAGCTGGTCGACCAACTGAGTTGCCATGATCCGAAAGTATTGGTTTTACTGGGAGCGGTTCCCGCATTTTTGCGCTCGGAAGAATCGCTGTCCGCTTTGATGGAGCGGGCCGCTGTTTTTGCCAATGCTTTTGGTCCGGTCCCGTCGATGAACGCCGAAACGGCTGCGTCGGCGATGCTCAATGCTTGGAACGGAAAAGACCGAGATGACTTTCAGCCCGATGCAATCATTTCCTGCGGTCTTCCTCCAATGGACAAGAAGTGGCGGGCACAATTGGTCGAATGGAAAGCGCCGCATTGGCACATCGGAGATGAGGTGCACGACTGGGACATGTTCAATGCAAAAGTCGGCTCGTGGAAGATTTCCGCTTCGAAAGGTCTTGCGCAACTTGTGCAGGCCATGCCCGGATTCAATGCGTATGCCGGCCAATGGAACGTGGCGGCCGATCGGCGGGCGGCAAGCGTTGCCAAAATGGCTACGGAGTGGCCAGACCAATGGACTGATTGGCACATTTACCATCGTCTCTCGGCAGCACTGGATGATAAAGCTTCGGTGCATTTTGCCAATTCTACCTCGGCGCGCTATGCCCAATGGTTCGATTGGGGGAATCGCCCCCTGCATGCCAACCGGGGAGCCGCGGGCATTGACGGTTGCTTGAGCACGGCGGTAGGGGATGCCTTGGCCAATCCCAATCGACCGGTTGTATTGTTAACAGGAGACGCAGCTTGGTTGTACGATGCGAATGGTCTCGCCGTGAATCCAAAGCCCGCAAATCTGAAGGTAATCGTCATCAATAATGGCGGAGGGAATATTTTTCGTTGGATTGACGGGCCGGAAAAAGAAGAAGTACTCGAGCACTATTTTGAAGCACCTTTTGCGGAAAACATGAAGGGAAGCGCCCTTCAGCTCGGGCTTGCGTATGGCTCCGCTAAAAATTGGAGCGAATTTGAAGAATCATTTCCTTTGTGGCGCAACATCGCAGGCCCATCCTTGTTAGAATTGAAGACAAGCGGAACAGATTCGGTAGGCTTTCTCCAAGCGCTCCGAGCGGCGGGGGCTTCAAAATGAAAACGTAGTTCAACATAGAATTCAAAAGAACATGGCGCAGAGAATTTGGGAATCCATCAAGGAATACGAGGACATTCGGTTTGAATACTGTGATCAGGTGGCCAAAATCACCATCAACCGCCCTGAGGTTTACAATGCATTCCGACCGGAGACCAACATGGAAATGCTGGATGCAATGCACATCTGCCGTGAGCGAACGGACATCGGAGTCGTTGTTCTGACCGGTGAGGGAGAAAAAGCCTTTTGCAGCGGTGGCGATCAAAACGTCAAAGGCGTTGGCGGTTATATCGGAGGCGACGGCGTGCCCCGGCTCAACGTGCTTGATTTGCACAAGGAAATTCGAGCGTTGCCCAAGCCCGTAGTGGCGATGGTCAACGGATATGCCATCGGTGGCGGCCATGTGTTGCACGTCGTATGTGATTTGACCATTGCTTCGGAGAATGCCATTTTCGGACAAACCGGTCCCAAAGTGGGCAGCTTTGATGCCGGGTTTGGTTCGAGCTACCTCGCTCGCCACGTCGGCCAAAAAAAGGCCCGGGAAATTTGGTTCCTCTGCGAGCAGTATTCCGCAGCGGAGGCGGAACAGATGGGGATGGTCAATACCGTGGTGCCACTTGCTGAGCTTGAAAACACCACCATGAAATGGTGTGCGACCATGTTGAAGCGTTCACCACTCGCGTTGCGAATGATCAAACGGGGATTGAATGCAGAACTCGATGGTCAACGCGGACTCATGGAATTTGCCGGAGATGCGACGTTGATGTACTATTTGATGGAAGAGGCACAGGAGGGCAAAAATGCATTCCTTGAGAAGCGCGATCCTGATTTTCAGAAGTTCCCAAAATTTCCTTGATCACGGGCATGGCGGTTCGGGATTGGATACAAGCTTCTCGTTTGCGCACGCTGCCCTTGGCAGCGTCATGCGTCCTTGTCGGCGCGGCGATAAGCCATGCGTGCGTCCAGCAATCTGAATTGCTCAAGACCCAATTTTGGGTGGTTTTTCTTTCCATTCTTGTCACGGTCATTTTATTGCAGATTCTCTCCAATTGGGCAAACGACTGGGGGGACTTCGAAAACGGGGCGGATGATTCGAGTCGCCAGGATCGTGCCGTTGCTTCGGGCAGAATCACGCCAATGGCCATGAAAAAGGCGGTCCTTGGACTCGCGATTTTGGCCTTTCTAAGTGGTCTCGTTGCTTTGTTTCTGTCCTTTTTCGAAGCCGGCCTTCTGATGCCAGCGTTGTTTTTCTTGGTACTCGGCATGGCGGCAATTGCTGCGGCATTTCGCTACACAGCTGGAACAAGTCCATACGGTTACAAAGGACATGGAGACGCCATGGTTTTTGTGTTTTTTGGTTGGATTGGGGTGTTGGGCACCGCTGCCTTGCTTTCCCATCAATGGAATTTCGATTGGTTGTTGCCGGCAACTTGGTCCGGAACGATGTCCGTCGCAGTCTTGAATTTAAATAACATGCGGGACCATGCCTCGGATGCCGTTGCGGGCAAAAACACCCTCGTCGTGCGGAAAGGGTTGACGTGGGCCAAGCGCTACCACCTTGTTTTGTTTGCAGTGGGTTGGTGCTCGTGGTGGTTGTACGCTTTGGTTTTGCATTCTGGAGAGTGGCGAGGCATGGGGTGGATCGCTGTGTTGAATGCGGTGCATCTGGCACATGCCTTTCGGGTGTTCAACGTTTCAAATCCGGAGGATTTGGATCCTGAATTGAAGCGCGTTGCGCTTTCATCGGCCGTAGCCGCTTTATTCCTGCTCATGGCACAAACGGGACTCCCAGTGTCATGAGTCAGTTGGGCATCGACGTGCAGTGGGTTCGTTTTGAAATGAAATTCAAGAAACCCGCCAAAACCTCCCGAGGCACCTTGATGACCAAACCATCTTGGCTCATTCGATTGCGCAACGGCGATGGCAAGTGTGGCTGGGGGGAATGCAGCATCATTCCGGGTTTAAGCATCGATGAGCCTGCTCAAATCGAAGCCCACCTTCGTAACATTCAGCACCAGCGTGAGGTCGTGTTGGAAGAGGTGCCGTTCGCCTTGCCTGCTTTGCGCTTTGCCATTGAAATGGCCTTAGCCGATTTGAAAACCCGAGCGTCGTTTGTTCCATTCGATGGTTCTTTTGCACAAGGGCAATCCCAAATTGAAATCAATGGATTGATCTGGATGGATGATCCTCAGGGATTGTTGGATCAGGCAGCAACCTTGCTCAAGTCTGGTTTTAAAACCCTAAAGGCCAAGGTGGGAAGCATGCCGTTCGAACAAGAATTGGAATGGATGCGTGCCTTGCGCACAATGGCACCTGAAGTCATCTTTCGAGTCGATGCGAATGGCGCATTCTCGCAACCGGAATCGGGTTGGACTCCGCTTAAGAAATTGGAGTCGCTGGCTGCGATTGGCTTGCACAGCATTGAACAACCGCTTCATCCAAACGACAAACGTGGATTGGCAGAACTCTGCATGGTGAGTCCAGTTCCTATCGCTTTGGATGAGTCTTTGATCGGCGTTCCTTTGGAAGAGCATGGCGCTTTGCTCGATGCGATTGATCCGGAATTTT
>CAXDQP010000138.1:0-5956 GCA_963991335.1 uncultured Flavobacteriales bacterium | reverse complement strand
CGACAACAGTCGCTAAGGCTGATGTTAAGAGCATCAAGGCTCAGCTTTGCGCGTAATCGCACGATCAATCTCAACCAACCGGTACGTTTAACCCGGTAATTGGCTTGTCAAGTCTGGATATGTCCAGCGCCACTTACCAAAAAGAACTTTTAAAATGCCAAGAGCAACCAACTCAGTCGCGTCGAGGGCGCGCAGAAAAAAAATCCTCAAGATGGCCAAAGGGTACTACGGTGCCCGAAAGAATGTTTGGACCGTCGCTAAAAATGCGGTAGAGAAAGGACTTCTCTATGCCTACTCAGGAAGAAAACAGCGAAAGCGTCAATTCCGATCCCTTTGGATTCAACGAATCAATGCAGGTGCGCGTCAGCATGGCATGTCGTACAGCGAATTCATGGGGAAATGCTCCAAAAAGGGCATTGAACTGAACCGTAAAGTATTGGCAGACTTGGCCATGAACCATCCAGAAGCTTTCAAAGCAGTGGTGGATCAGGTGAAGTAAACTGACCTTATTAAAATGTCAAAAGCCGGCGCGAGCCGGCTTTTTTCGTTTGCGGAAAACGGGATGAGATTGTTTCAAACATATGCTCGCAGAACTTAGGTTTTGCTGCAAAGAATGGTTTCATTTGTTCGAAACAACCTTTCTTATGAGAAAATCCCTTTATATATTTTCAATTGTATTCGTGGCAATCGGTTGTGGCACGCAGGAGGCCACACTGTCCAATGCCGAAGTTGAAGCTTTTGTAATCGAACACATTACAGCCCAGGTCGGTTTTGAGGCTGCGGTGGAACCGTACAAATCCGGACTGTCCGAAGCTTCGAAGTATTTTCATCCCAACATGGATGCGCCGTCAAGTGTTAATCTTGACAACGTGACTGCGGAATGGTTTTACGAAGATTCGGTGACCGTTGATGTATTGGAATTGCACGTGAATGGATCTGTGGCGAGCGCTATGGGCGTCATTCACTTTCACAACTTTAGTTTTTCAGGTGATCGATTCTTCCACGGAACGGTTGTCAAGGAAGGAGAGGGTTATCGCTGGGATCGCTGGTTCCATGTGGATGGTGGCTTGCTTGCCAAGAATGGAATGGAGATTGCATCGGAAGTGGAGGGTGCCGAGGACCTCTGCAACGCGATGCTTTACCAATCCTTGCAGGGCAATATTGACTTGGCCAGTTCCCTTTCCGATTCATTGCTGGTGCTGGATCCTGAAATGGCGCTTGCGGGTTACGGAAATATGTGGAAAGCTTGGTTCAATGACGATGCAGCTGAATGGGATCGTTTGGCTGAAGAAGGGTTAGCGAAAGCCGATGATGAGTCACCCGTCATTGCTTATTTTCTCAAGTCGTTGATTGGTGAGCCTAACGACCGCCTGGAAAATGCACAAATGGCCCATGGCTTGGCGCCTGATTCACCGATTACGCAAGTCAACTTGGCGTGGATCATGATGGCATTTGATTTGAATGCTGAGGCTAAAATCATTCTAGATCAATCGATCAATCGCTGGGGCAACATCGGAAGCGCATTCAACCTGTTGGGCTATTGGTACATGGGCGAGGACAACATGGAGAAGGCATTGGATTGCTTCAACATGTACGTTCGCCTGGCACCTGAGGTGCCCAATGCGTATGATAGCCGAGGAGATTATTACGTCAAAGCTGGTGATGTAGAATCGGCGAAAGAGAACTTTAAAAAAGCCATTTCATTGAGTCCTACGTGGAATTCTTCTCAACCGAAGTTGGCTGCGTTGGAAGAAGGAGCTTGAGTTCCTCTTGTGATTCGAAATCAAAAAAAGGCCCGGCATCTTCGCCGGGCCTTTTTTGCTTTTTCGCTTCAAGGGTGTCAGTGCACGACTGTCACCGTCCGATGATTGCGCGCTCTTTGGCTCGAGCTGCCACGGTATAATCGGGTTTGATACGAAGGGCTTGGCTGTAATCCTCAATTGCAGCTGAGTTCATGCCCAAGCTTTCGTAGGCCAATCCACGATTGAAAAATGCTTGATGGTAATACGGAAGGCGAACAATCGCCTCAGAGAACCAATGCACAGCACTGTCGTAGTTCGTGAGGTATTCGAGATGGATGTACCCCTGGTTGAAGGAAGCCGTGGCATTTTCTGGATCGAGTGCTAGAATTTCACGGTACAAGGTGAGCGCTTCCTCCAATCGGTTTTCGTTTTGATAATGCACCGCTAAATTGTAAACCGGCTCCACTGCAGCGGGCCTGAGCTCTATCGCTGACCGATAGTACTCTTCGGCCATGGCATCCGAACGCTCAGCCAAGAAGATGCCCAAGGTGATGAACCCCTCATAAAAGTTGGGATTGACTTCGATCGCAGTTTGGTAGGAGCTCAAAGCTTTTTCCTCGGCACCCGTCGTAGCGTAAATCTTTCCTTTCATCCAATAAGCTTCGTGAAGCTGATTATTGAGGCGCAAGGCATCATTGAGGTACTGAAAGGCTTGTTCAAATTGTTGCAAGTGAATGGCGAATTCAGCTCGTTTGAGCAAGCAGGGAGTGCTTTCTGGGGAATGCTTGAGGCACCCGTCGAGCTTGCCGAGGCAATCTTCAAACTTTTGCATCTGAAACAGCATGTCGGCCTGGTTTTCCCAAGCAAGCGCAAATGAGGAGTCTGCCCTCAAAGCCAATTCCCAGTCGTCGAAAGCGCCCTGCGGATCCAATTCAGCCATTTTCCAAGTTGCGCGTTCATGGTAAACCTGTGGGTCAATGGGCCGCTCTAAAATGGCCTCATCGAGCAACTGCATGGGGTTTTTCTCGTCAGGCGACGCGCTGTTGCTTGCAGTATCTTGAGTGCCACAGCTGAAAAATAACAGGACGAAGGCACCGATCAACGGTGCCTTCGATGCGTTCCAATGGTTCGCGGTTGCAATGGGAAATGTGCGCATGGATTCAGGCCAATTCCACTTCTTCAACGATCTCAGGATTGTTTTCTTTGTGGATAGCAGCCTTGATCTTGGCTTCCAGCTCGTCTTGCAATTCAGGGTTGTCGAGCAATAGGTTTCTTACGGCATCCCGTCCTTGCCCCAATTTGGTGTCACCATAACTAAACCAAGAACCCGATTTCTTGATGATGTTCATGTCCACACCCAAATCAATGATTTCACCTGATTTGGATATTCCCTGGCCATACAAGATGTCAAATTCTGCCCGTCGGAAAGGAGGTGCAACCTTGTTTTTCACCACTTTCACTTTGGTGCGGTTGCCCAAAACGCGGTCGCCGTCTTTCAATTGCGTTGAACGACGAATATCGAGCCGCACCGAAGAGTAAAATTTCAAAGCGTTACCGCCCGTCGTTGTCTCCGGATTGCCAAACATTACACCGATTTTTTCGCGCAATTGGTTGATGAAAATGCAGCAACATCCCGTTTTGCTGATGGAGCCCGTTAATTTCCGAAGGGCCTTGGACATCAAACGCGCTTGCAGTCCTACTGAGGAATCCGCCATTTCCCCTTCAATCTCCGCGCGAGGAGTGAGGGCAGCAACGGAGTCAATGACGATCAAATCAATTGCGCCTGAACGGATCAAGTTATCGGCGATTTCCAATCCTTGTTCGCCATTGTCTGGTTGTGAGATCAGAAGGTTTTCCGTGTCGACACCAAGGTTTTCAGCGTAAAATTTATCAAACGCATGCTCGGCATCAATGATGGCGCAAATGCCTCCTTGCTTCTGGGCTTGCGCAATCGCGTGTATGGCTAAGGTTGTTTTTCCCGAGCTTTCTGGGCCGTAGATTTCGACTACGCGACCTTTGGGGTATCCCTGAATGCCAAGGGCCAGATCGAGCGTCAATGATCCTGAGGGAATGGATTCGATGGCTTCCACCGCTTCATCGCCCAACTTCATTACGGCGCCTTTGCCGAAAGTCTTGTCCATGCGGTCCAGGGTCATCTGGAGCGCCTTGAGTTTTTGTGTATCCGCAGACATGTTTTCTTGTTTTGGACGAAGGTATCTTACCCGCATCGTAATGAACTTACGTAGTGGGGTGTTTTTTGTCAACGAAGTACCCACTTTTGCGCATGGTATCCTCTTAAACGCCGAATCCAGCGAGGATTTCAGCGGTGTGGTCCTTTGTTTTTGGTTTTAAAATAACGTCTTGGATCTCACCCTTTTCATTGATGAGAAACGTCGTGCGATGGGTTCCTTCGTATTCCTTGCCCATGAATTTCTTCAAACCCCAAACCCCAAATGCGTTGTGCATTGCCTTGTCTTCATCACATGCTAAGTCGAATCGTATGCCATGCTTGTCAATGAACTTCATGTGTTTGGCTGCGGGGTCAGGACTTACCCCCAAAATTTCGATGCCCGCTTCCTTCAATGCGTCAAAGTTTTCCGTCAAGTTGCAGGCCTGAGCGGTGCAGCCGGGAGTCATGTCGCGCGGATAAAAATAAACAGCGTACTTCTTCCCAGCATAATCCGCTGAACTTCGGTTCGATCCGTCTTGAATGGTGGTCTGAAAATCCGGTGCTTTGGCTCCGGATTTGAGGGGTGAAGCGATTTGTGTCATGCAGGTATAACAAACCTATTTCCCACAAGTTCGTGCAAGAGTTGTGCAGTTTTCTTCTCAATTTGCTGCTTCAATGAAAACCCAAGGGAAATATGTGGATGTGGTCGTGCCGTTGCCGCTTCCTAAGTTGCTGACTTACGGGTTAATGGATCAGGAGGAAGGTGTAGCTCCCGGTATGCGAGTGGTGGTGCAAGTGGGCACCCGCAAACGCTATATAGCGATTGTCTGGCGTGTGCATGATGATGTTCCAAGCGAATACGTGCCTCGCCCGTTGGAGGCGCTGGTGGATGCTTATCCGATTGTTCCATTCCAACAGCGTAACCTCTGGGATTGGCTGGCTTCGCATTACATGTGCACCCGCGGTGAGGTCATGGCCGCTGCGCTTCCTGCAGGCTTGAAATTGAACAGTCAAGCACGGTTTTTGCCCCATCCCGATCCGCCAAGTAGGCAGAGCGCCGTTTGGAAGGCATTGGATGAACGCTCCCTGTTTCTGTACGAAGCCGTTTTGGCGCAAGGCGGGATTCAACTTTCAGAAGCGGCTTCTATTCTGGAGTTAAAAAATCCGCAACGATTGCTCAATGGACTTGTTGAAAAGGGATTCATCGTCTCAGAGGAAGAGTGGAAGGAGCGCTACAAGCCAAAAATGGCCCGTTACGTAATGCTTTGTCCAGATTTCCATGAGGAAGCGGCATTGTCCCGGCTATTGGATGAACTCGACCGGAGGGCCCCCAAACAAGCGCGGGTGGTGACCGCTTTTTTAGCCCTGGCTGCAGGGAACTGGGGAGCTGAACTCTTGGAAAAAGATGTGGTTGCAGAGGCGGATGCAGATTCTGGGGCCTTGCGTCGCATGGCTGATAAAGGCATTTTGATGCGCAAGAAGAAGGCAGAATTGAGCGCCACGAATCAGCAGCATCAGGCGCAGCCGCTGCCGAAATTGAGTGATGAACAGTCACGTGCATACCGCGAACTTGTCGCGAGCAATGAAGGTTTGCACCGCGCTGCATTGCTCCACGGCGTCACGGGCTCCGGAAAAACGGAGGTCTACATTCACCTGATTGCCGATGCATTGGAGAAGGGGAAAACCGTTCTTTTTTTGGTTCCTGAGATAGCCCTCACCACCCAATTGATCCAGCGGCTAGAACTGCATTTCAAGCGTTTTCTTCAAGTGTACCATAGCCGTTTTACAACCCGGGAGCGCACGGAGACTTGGTTGGAAGGCCTCGGAAAAAGAGGCAATGGTTCTCCAGCTCAATTGATCGTGGGTCCCAGAGCCGCCATGTTTTTGCCTTTCCAAGACCTGGGTTTGATCATCGTGGATGAAGAGCATGAAGCCAGTTTCAAGCAACATGATCCTGCACCGCGTTTCCAGGCGAGAGATGCGGCAATGTGGCTGTCATAAGAAGCCGATGCATTTTAGTTGCTTGGTTCCGCGACCCCATCGG
>CAXDQP010000137.1:0-6013 GCA_963991335.1 uncultured Flavobacteriales bacterium | reverse complement strand
GGCCAACAAACCTATGGCCAATCCACCGACTACCATCAAGGCTCTTCCTTTAATTTCAGAGCAGGAACTCAACCAGCACCCGGTCGTGAGGTAGAACGCGATGTACGAAGGATGAAAGGGCCCAGCAAAACCAGCGTAACGCAATAGCGCAATGTCCTGCCACCAAAAAGCTTGAAAAAATCGCCAAGCCAAAAACGCCAACAACCCCCATTGAAATGACTGCAATGCGCGATATTTCCAATGCTCATCCAACATGGCATTGGATTGCCAAAATAAAAGGGGCAGAAGTAAAAAACTGAATTTCACCTCCAATGCAAACCAGCCTTCCGCAACGTTTTCGGTCCAAAGCATGCCCAAGCACATCGCGCAATAGCATGCCATGGACCCTGCGGCGAACCATTTCACAAAAGTGTCCAATGCCCTTCGTTCAATGGACTTCTCGTTTCTGAATGCAGCGGAAAGGGCATGGATTGTGGCCACAATGCTCCAAACCGCTAGTGTAATGACACTAAGCCGTGGGTGAACCGGCAGAAAAAATGCCGTCAACGCTGGCATCCAACCCAACAATTGAGTTGAAGACGGTCTCATCGCGTAAGTTTTACAGCATGTTCCCGCGGATTGGACCGCAGGATTAAAAAACGGAAAATCCCACGCCAGTATCCCCATCCGTAGCCAAAGTGAATCATCGCATACGCGCGCAATATCCCCAGTACATCCCTCAGTGATTCCGACACAGAAATTGCAGAGCCTACCCCTGCGATCAGCCACAAAAGACCAGCGCTCACAAATATTGACGCGCCGAAACCATCCCACATTTGGTTACAAAAACACGCTAACTCCAGAGCCCAGCAAAGACCTGACATCCCGAGCAGTGCAATAAAAATTGCTGGAATGGTTTGACGCCAAGTCGTAATTGTACCGTGTTTCCGATTGACAAAAACCTTCCAATAACCGTATTGGTGGTACTGTTTGAGCAACTTTTCGTAGGTGGAACGAACATGGTAACTGCTGCGGATTCTTGGGTCAAACCAAATGCGCCAACCGGAATACAGCAACCGATAATTCAATTCATCATCTTGATTGCGCACCAACGCCTCATCGAACCATCCAATCTCATCCAGCACCTCCTTTCGATATGCGCCAAATGCCACCGTATCCACGTGACCAGCATTTCCTCCCGTTCGGAATCGTGCATCTCCTACGCCGAACAACGTGCTCATTGCAGCGCCAATTTGCCGCGAACGATCCGAACCGTGCACTTGCTCTACCACACCGCCAACGCAGCCCGACTCGGGGTGCGCGCGCAATAACTCCGCATTGCGCAAGAGAAAATCTGGATCAACTTGAGCATGCGCACCCAAGATGATAATGGCTTCGCCTTTTGATGCTTCAATGCCAGCGTTCAAAGCCTGAGGTGTGGTCCGCTTTGGATTGTCCACCCATCGGAATTGATCATGTTCCTGTTGCCAGAAATCCAGCCGTTCTCGAGTGCCGTCATCGCTTCGGCCATCGGCTACTATCACCTCCCAACTTTCGCCGGGATCGACTTGGTCCAATAAACTTTGAAGCGTCGAATCAATGTATCGTGATTCGTTCAGGCACGGAATGACAACGGAAATCATGCGCTTGTTTTAAGAATGAAGTCGTTCCAATTGTGCAACATGGTGTGCAATGTGTGCGGCATTAAAAGCGAGGGTGTCGGAAAGGGAGAGGTACCCTGCAAGTGGGTGTTTGAAGAGCTTCACGGTCCACCAATGCGAATCCTGAAACAACTGGTTCAATTCACTCCATGCTGGACCATGGCTCTCCCGCCACTCGTCAAAAACCCGCGCCGGCTCAGCAGCATCTCCAGCTGGAGAAATTAATCCACCTGTCGGATCCTTCCATCGTCGGTTGGATTCCAAGAGACGCATCAACTCGATGCCTGCCCGATCCGAATCCAAATCTGTCGCAGGCAACTCACTCGGTTTCGCATGCGACTTCTTCTTCAGATAACGCCAAAGCCCCCCTTCGGAAAGCTGCAAATGCTGAATAATTTCTGCGGCTCCCCAACTTTCCGGACTCCCACTCTTCTTGTTTTCAGGCACCGCACCCAAAGCTGACTCAAACTTTTCAACCGCTTGAGTATGCTGACTCTTCCAGAACGCTAAGCTTTCCGCTGGGCGCAGCATTTCGATATGAGGAATGCCATCCTCGAGGTAGCCTTCACCTGTGCACACAAATCCAAACCCTTCATAGAATCGGATCAAGTACTGTTGAGCTGAAATTCGGATTCCCTGTCGGGGCCAATGGCGCTGACAGATTCGAATCGCGCGTTCCATCAATGCGCGCCCCAAACCTCCTCCCCGTGCCGTACGAATCGTCACCACACGGCCAATGCTTGGTTCCGCATACGACACTCCCGGAGGAACCATTCGAGCGGTAGCCAAAGCCGACTGGCCGTGCTTCGCATCCTCTTCCATCGCAATCAAATGAATGCATTGGACATCCTTGTCATCCAAATCTGGATAGACACAATCCTGCTCGACTACGAAAACATCGGAGCGCAATCGCAATGCTGCAAACATGGCCGACGAATCCCAATCGTCCCAGTTGGTTTCAATCCAATTCACGGGGCCAATTTACAATGTGAATGGCGGTAATATTCGTCCCGGTCCGCAGTACTTTCGCATCCATGGCCGCTACGAACATTTTATCCGTTGAAAACCTGAGCAAACGCTTCGGCGAAAGGCTTTTGTTTGATGGTATCACCTTTGGACTGTCACAGGGGCAAAAAACCGCGCTTGTTGCCCGCAATGGAAGCGGAAAGAGCACCCTCTTGCACTGCATTTGTGAATTGGAGCCATTCGATGAAGGGCGCATCAGTGTTGGTGGAGAAGTCCGATGGTGCATTCTTCAGCAGGAACCCCCTTATCGAAAAGACGAGAGCATTCTCGACAACCTGTACTCAGGCGATCTGGATGCAGTAAAGGCATTGCATGCCTACACCCTCTCCCTGCAAAACCCAAGTGACGAAGCGGCGAGTCAATTGGCCTATGACAACATGGACAGAACCCAGGCATGGGATTTCGAGGCGCGTGGAAAGGAAATCCTTGGCAAACTCAACCTTCACGATCTCACGCGTACGATGGGCTCCTTGAGTGGAGGGGAGCGCAGAAGGGTCGCGCTGGCGAAAGTGTTGATTGAAGAACCGGATTTGTTGTTTCTCGACGAGCCGACCAACCACCTTGATTTGGACATGATCCAGTGGCTGGAGAAATACCTCGCGCGCTCCAAGATGACCCTATTGATGATCACCCACGATCGTTATTTCTTGGAAAATGTATGCGATACCATACTGGAATTGGATAACGAATCGCTCTTCCGCTACAAGGGAAATTACAGTTACTACCTCGAAAAGCGCGAAGAGCGCCAAGAAATCGCATTGGTCAATCGGGAACGAGCCCGAAGTTCTTTCAAACGCGAGCTCGCTTGGATGCGTTCTACCCCCTCCGCCCGCACGGGGAAATCAAAGGCGCGCATCGATCGCTTTTATGAAATTAAAAAGCAAGCCCGCGTCCGACTCGAAGAAGACCCCATGAGCATCAAGTTGAATCCGCATCGGCTCGGGGGCAAAATTGTGGAGTTGCACAAAGTAAGTCAGGGATTTGGAGACCGAACCCTATTCAGCGGTGTCACGCACCATTTCAAGCGATTCGAGCGAATAGGTATCGTCGGAGCCAATGGTTCAGGAAAGTCTTCGTTGCTCGAATTGATTACCCAACAAGCCGATCCCAAAACAGGGAAGGTTGTGGTCGGAGAAACCGTCGTGTTTGGCCATTATCATCAATCCGGTGCTCAGTTTCCTGAGGGCATGCGTGTCATTGAGGCGATATATGAAATCGCAGAATTCATGCAATTGCAAGGCGGACAGAAAATCACCGCATCGCAACTCCTGGAACGCTTTCTCTTCCAGCGCTCGACGCACCATCAGTTGATCTCATTGCTCAGTGGTGGCGAAAAAAAGCGACTGCATCTGCTGCAAGTATTGATGGCCAATCCCAATTTTTTGATCTTGGACGAGCCGACCAATGACCTCGACATATACAGCCTGCAAGTTTTGGAAGAATTTCTCCTGGATTTCCCGGGCTGCTTGATCATTGTCAGCCATGATCGTTATTTCATGGATCGCCTGGTGGAACATATCTGGGTGCTCGGGGCTGAGCACAGCGATCCCGGAGCCATCCAAGATTTCCCGGGCAACTATTCGCAATACCGATTGGAAGTCGCCGAGCGTCAGGCCCAGCAGCGCAAATCCAAGTCCGAGCCAACTCCGAATGCCCAAAATGCTGATGCCAGTTCATCAGCCCCCAAAAACGATTATTCCAAACGACTTTCTTTCAAGGAAAAGTTTGAATTGGAGCAGCTGGAAAAAGACTTGGAATCATTGGAAAAACAGAAAGGTCTATTGACTACTGCGTTGTACGAAACACAAGAGCACGCCGAATTGCAGCGCTTGGGGGACGAACTAAAAAGCGTCACCGAACAATTGGAAACCGCGGAAAACCGGTGGCTGGAGCTCTCCGAGCGTGAAGCTTGATTTCAATCCGCGTCGCGCGGTTTGAGGAATCACTGCTGGTCGTAATCAATCTCAAAAGGTCCTTCACCCTTCAGTTTGGCCTGACAGGTCAAGACAAAGCCCGCCTCCGTCTCAGAAGCCTCAAGGGCGTAGTTTACATCCATTTCAGCTTCGCCCTTGGTCATCTTCGCACGGCACGTGCAGCACACCCCGCCCAAGCAGCTGTAGGGTGCATCGAGTCCCGCATCCAGCGCAGCATCAATGATGGATTTACTTTCAGGAACTTGAACGACCGTTGTAATTCCATCCAAGACGATGGCCAATTCGTTTCCTTCAGCAGTTGTTGCTTTTGGTGCAGTAGAAACCTCGGGTTTCTGCTCCGATTTCGGTGCGCTTGACGTAAAGAGCTCAAACTTAACTTGATTCTCCGCCATGCCCGATTCCTCCAATGCAGCCTTACAACCCCAAATCATCTCCTCTGGACCGCATAAAAATGCCGCATCCATATCTTCCACATTCACCCATTGACTGGCCAAGATTGCGGCACATTTCGCTTGGTCCAAGCGACCGTTGAAAAGTGCGATGTCCTGGGGCTCGCGGGTCATGATATTGAACAAACGAAAACGATCCAAGTGTTGGTCCTTCAACTCTTGTAGTTTTTCACGAAAAATGATGGCGTTGGTTTCCCGATTGACATAAAACAGCGTAAAGGTGCTACCCGGCTCATTTCTGAGGACTTCTTGAATTTGACTCAAGACCGGTGTAATTCCTGATCCGGCTGCGAATGCCAAAAAGTTCCTTTGGGCGTTGGGTTCAATTTCCAACGTAAACTTTCCATTCGGCACCATTGACTCCAGCGAATCTCCTTCCTGAAGCTCTCCATTCGCCCAGGTGCTGAATTTCCCTTGTTCTACGCGTTTCACCGCAACCCGCAGTTCCGAATCGCTCGGCGCACTGCACAAAGAATAGCTTCTCCGAACTTCTTCGCCTCCAATCTCTGTCTTCAAAGTGAGGTATTGACCCGCTTTGAAATCAAACGATGGTGCATTCCCGTTCTCGGGTTCAAAAGCGATGGAAACACAGTCTTCCGTTTCCTTTCGAACGTTCGTGACCCGCAGTTTATGGAAATGATTCATGGCGCAAAAATAGAAGAGTTTATTGTCTTAAAACCATTGGGAGCCCCGATTGTTATCTTTGCATCAATACTGCTCGAAATGACTCAAGCCATGGACCTCAACGCACGCTTTGAAGCGTACATCGACGCCGATCAAAAAATCGAAGCGAAAGACTGGATGCCCGATGCCTACCGAAAGACGTTGATCCGACAGATCAGCCAACACGCGCACAGCGAAATTGTTGGAATGCTTCCCGAAGGCAATTGGATCACCCGAGCGCCTAGCCTCAAGCGAAAAGCGATTTTATTGGCAAAAGTGCAAGACGAAGCGGGGCATGGGC
>CAXDQP010000136.1:0-6015 GCA_963991335.1 uncultured Flavobacteriales bacterium | reverse complement strand
CCGGATGGGATACAGCTTACGGCAGAGCTCCAAGACGGGATGCATGGGCTTGACACTGGGGAAAGGGCCGAAGTATTCACTCCCATCTTTGATCAGTCTGCGCGTGGGGAAGATGCGTGGGAAGCGCTCCTTTTTCACCACGATGAAGGGATACGTCTTATCGTCTTTGAGTTGGATGTTGTAAATCGGCCGATGCTCTTTGATCAGGCTGTTTTCGAGCAGAAGCGCGTCCGAGTCAGAGGGAGCAATGAGCCATTTGATGTCGGTGATTTTCGAAACGAGCAGACGCGTTTTGCCGTTGTGGTTTTGTTTTGTGAAATAACTGGAGACCCTTTTTTTCAAGTTCTTGGCCTTCCCCACGTAAAGCAATCGCTCGGTATCATCGAAATACTGGTAAACGCCAGGTTGCTGCGGCAGACGCGCTAGGATTTGACTGATGTGTTCAGATTTCGCCATGGATGGTGCAAATTACGGGCGGAAGCTCCAACAAACTTCGCATCATGGTTTTGATCACAGGTGGAACGGGATTGGTTGGGCGGCATTTGCTGGAGGTATTGTTGACTTCGGGTGAGTCCGTTCGGGCATTGCATCGTCCATCATCCGATCGCGTTGCGGTTCAAAATTTTCTAGAAAAAAGGGGCGTCAACCTGGCCGGACTGGAATGGTTTGAAGCTGAATTATGGGACGATGATCGATTGGAAGAGGCATTGAGCGAGTGCTCACGCGTCTACCATTGCGCCGCAGTGGTGTCATTTCACCACCGCGATGCGGCGTGGATGATGAAGGTCAATCGGGATGCGACAGCAAAGTTGGTGAATACCATGCTTGACACCGGGATCAAAGAATTGGTTCACATCAGTTCAGTTTCGGCCTTGGGGCGGAAGGAGGGAGAGCCCGTGCATGAAGGTGTGCCGTTTGAAGAAGGGGCGGATGTGACGCATTATGCGCGCAGCAAATACTTGGCGGAATTGGAAGTATGGCGAGGAAAAGAAGAAGGATTGAACGTGCTGGTGGTCAACCCGGTCATTGTCCTCGGCCCCGGCGATTTTGATCGAAGTTCGTCGACGATGTTTGCGTTGGCCCACAAAGGGTTTCGATGGTATCCCTCTGGCAGCAATGGATTTGTTTCGGCGGCTGATGTGGCCCGGGCATGCCTCTTATTGGCTCAGCACGACTGTTGGAATGAGCGTTACATGCTCTGCGCGGAAAACCTCGCTTACCGGGACGTGTTGACCCAGATGGCCTATGCACTCGAAACACGTCCGCCTGTGCATAGGTTGCGCAACTGGATGATGGGCCTGGCTTGGCGGTTGGGTCGGGTGCTCGAATCGGTGTCCGGCCGAAAATCGCCCATTACCCGTGAATCCGTGCAAAACACCAACAAGGTCCATGCGTATGCTTCCGATTTTTTAGAACGCACCTTGGAGGCCAAGGGCGTGCATTGGCAGTATCAGTCGATTGACTCCGCGATTGGCGAGACGGCACCTTACGTTTTGGATGCGCTGGGCCAACCCAAATAGATTTTCAGATCACTCCTTGCGGTTCGCTTGCCGCTCCATATCGGCCAACCGCTCTCCAACTTCTTCCAGCAATCCATCCATCTCTACGGGGTGTTGGTACCACCATTGGTAAGTGGCTTTGAAGCGTTCTTCATCGATGTCGAATCGGTCGAACAGTTCGGCATAATGTTGCAGAACGATAGCCCCTTCATCGTCATTTCGCATGAGCCGTTGTTTCTTGACCCCCTCAATCAAGTGCACTTCCGTCTACACTTGTACAAAGGTGTCACGTTGCACTAGACCCATTGTTTTGGGGTTTTCTGGAGACGGATTAGTGCAGCCGTGCAAGCCCCAGAAGGCGAGGACCATAATCAGCACGGAAGGACAACGGAAGGCCATCATCGGTCAAACGTAAGCCGCTGACCGGCGTGGTTTCCGTGGTTGGTCAGTACATCTGTGCCATTGTATACGTGAACGCCGTTGACCCAAGTGCCACGAACTTGCGACCGGAACGTTGTGCCTTCAAATGGTGACCAACCACATTTGTATCGGATGTTGCTTCGAGAAACGGTCCATGGGTCATTGGGATCGACCAAGACGAGGTCCGCTTGATAGCCTGGACGAATGTAGCCGCGACCTTCGATTTGAAACATGTCCGCCACGCGGTGCGCCATGAGGTTAACGGCATCTTCTACCGGCAATAGACCTTGGTGTACCATTTCAAGCATGGCGGGCAATGCATGCTGAACCAAAGGCCCCCCAGAAGGTGCTTTGAAATAGGAATTGCTCTTTTCATCGAGGGTGTGCGGGGCATGATCGGTGGCGACGACATCGATGCGCCCATCGAGAATGCCGGCGCGCACTGCTGCACGATCATCGGCGGTTTTTACCGCAGGGTTCCATTTGATGTGGGTCCCTTTGGTTTCGTAATCTGCATCGGTAAACCACAAGTGGTGGATGCAAGCCTCTGCCGTGATTTTCTTTTCAATGGACGGAATATCATTGCGAAAAAGGGCAACTTCCCGGGCCGTAGAAATGTGCAGAATGTGCAGCCGTGTGTTCCATTTCGCAGCCAGTTCGACCGCCATCGAAGAGGACCGATAACAAGCCTCGTGGCTCCGGATGTGTGGGTGCTGGCCAATTGGAACCGCCTCCCCATATCGTTCCCGCGCAGCAGCGATGTTTTGGCGAATCGTGGCCTCATCTTCGCAGTGGGTGGCCACCAACGTTGGGCTCTCTTTGAAAACCGCCTCCAATACGGCGCGATCATCTACCAACATATTTCCCGTTGAAGATCCCATGAAGACTTTGACGCCACAAATGCGTCGGGGGTCGGTCTTCAACACCTCATCTAAGTTGGTGTTTGAAGCGCCCATGAAGAAAGAATAGTTCACCGCACTGACCTCGTCTGCGCGTTCGTATTTGTCTTGCAAAAGCTCTTGGGTCAGCGCTTGCGGAACGGTATTCGGCATCTCCATGAACGAAGTAATGCCTCCTGCGGCGGCTGCGGCAGATTCGGTGGCGATTTCACCTTTGTGGGTCAGACCCGGTTCTCGAAAATGTTCTTGGTCGTTGATGCACCCGTGCTTTAACCAAAGTCCGGTGTCGTCAATTTGCGTTGCTTTGGATGCTTCTGCGTGGTTGTTGCAATCGTCACCAAGAGCGGCGATGGTTCCATCGCTGGCGATTAAGACATCAGAAGTGATGACTTGGCCTTCATTAACGACTGAAGCGCCGATGAATCGAGTAGGCTGTGAAGACATGAATGAATTCAGGGTTTGGAATTCGGATTGGGCTGAACCTTTCGGAAGCGCATCTGAAGGACGCCAAGGAAAGCCTCTCGAAAGATATTCATGCTCATTTTGCTCGTCCCCAATTCCCGATCAATGAAAGTAATGGGAACTTCTTCGATGCTGAATCCAAGTTGTCGCGCATTGTATTTCATTTCGATTTGAAAGGCATAGCCGATGAATTGAATCCGGCTGAGGTCGATGCGCTCTAGCACTTCACGGCGGTAACATTTGAAACCGGCCGTGCTGTCTCGAACGCCCAGCCAAAGAATGGCATTGACATAGACGGAAGCGAAATAGCTCATTAGAATGCGGCCGACGGGCCAGTTGCTTACTTTTCCTCCTCGGGTGTATCGCGATCCTACGGCTACACCCGCGCCGTTCATGCAGGCCTCTCGAAGACGGACCAGGTCGTTGGGGTTGTGCGAAAAGTCACAATCCATTTCGTAAATGAGGTCGTATCCGCGTTCCAATGCCCAATGAAATCCAGCGATGTACGCCGTGCCTAATCCCAGTTTGCCTGACCGCTCCAAGAGGTGAAGGCGCTCATGGTTTTTTTGATTTTCCTTGACCACTTTGGCCGTTCCGTCTGGCGAGCCGTCGTCCACGATCAGGACATTGAATGCAGGTGCCAATGACATCACGGTATCCAGCATGCGCTGGATGTTTTCAATTTCATTGAAGGTTGGAATGATGACTAAGCTCTTCATATTATTCTAACTGCTCATGCGTAAAAGGTTCACTTCGGCTTCGGACAAATGTCGGAAGCTCCCTCGAGGCACATCTTTTTTGGTCAGCGGTCCAATGGTGACCCGGTCTACCTTGACAACGTGGTAGCTGAGTTCCTCGAGCATGCGCCGAGCGATACGGCTCCTGCTGGAAGTGAGCTTCAGCCCAATGTGCGTTCTTTCGTCGTTTGCAAATTCGGCCTCTGTCGCTTTCACAAATCCCTTGTCCACAATAAACCCCTGTTTGAGTTCTTCAAGGTGGTTGGGTTGAACGCGTTCTGCGAGGATGACGTGGTAGAGCTTGGCCGCACCAGATTGGGGGTGGTTGAGCCGCACCATTAACTCTTCATCGTTCGTGAACAGCATCAATCCGGTGCTCTCCCGATCCAATTTATCAATGGACCGGATTTCTTCTTTGCACGCTTTTTGAACCAATTCATGCACGCCTCGACGTGCTTTGGCGTCTGCCATGGAGGTCCCGAATCCTTTGGGTTTATTCAACAAGACATAGCGCCGGGTTTCAGGTCGAATGGTGGCCCCTCCGACTTGCACGCTGTCGGTGATATTGACCTTATGCCCCATCTGCACAATGATTTCGCCATTCACTGTCACTACGCCCGACTCAATCAAAGAGTCGGCCTCTCGGCGTGAGCAAACCCCAGCATTTGAGATGTACCGATTCAATCGCATGGGTCCTCCCAATGCAGCCAATGGTTTTTGCCGCGTCACAGGTCTGCCGCCCTTGCGAAAGGGCCCTCCGCTGCGGCTTTTTTTCCCAGCTCCATCCGGTTTGAAATTCGTCTTTTGATCGGCTTTTCGTGGGGCACCTCCCTTACCGGGTGTGCGCTTGGAATCTGGGCGGTTCTCGCCGGAACGGCTTTCGCCAGGTTTCGAGCGACGCACTTGCGATGACCGGGCACCGGCACGACCAGAATTCTGCTTCTTCATGAAGCAAATATATTCCATTCAGGGCATGCAAATGAACGCATCTTCAATGTGTTGTATCCGATGATTTTCTCGACCGTATTCAATGCATAGCACATCAAATCGGATGGTGTCGGATTCCGATTCATGGTTTTTTAAAAATTGATCGGCTGCGCGGATGATGCGTTGCTGTTTGAAGAGGTCAACCGATTCGAATGCGGTCTCCGCATATCCAAACTTCCGCACCTTGACCTCCACAAAAACCCAACGATTCGCCTGTTTCCCAATCAGGTCAATTTCGAATCGTCCTTTTCGCCAATTCCGTTCTACGATGTGTATGCCGGCTTTTTCCAGGTGAATGGCTGCCAATGTTTCTCCCCAACGCCCCCGTTCTGTTGCATTCATTTCATGTTGATTTGAAAGCGAAGAACCTCTTCAACCTACTAACTTTGCCTCATGATTTTCAGAAGAAGCGTGGTGATTTGCGGTTGTTGTTTGGGGACATTTTTTGCCGGGGCGGCGCAGGCCAATGGTCAAGGATTTTCGTCCGATGAGTGGTATGTTTCGTGGGGCTATAACCGATCGGCTTACACGGTTTCTGATGTGCAGATGTGGGGAACAGGTCCATCCGGTGAGGCGTTTGATGTGACCTTACAAGACGCACAGGCCAATGACATGCCCGAGCGTTTTCAAGCCAAAGTGTATTTCCATCCGGGGCTTTTTACGCTTCCTCAGTTCAATGCGCGTTTCGGCAAGCGAATTGCGCCCAATTTTTGGGTTTCAGCGGGATGGGACCACATGAAGTACAAGTTGAAAAAACAGTGGGCAGTCGCCGATGGATACGCCGCTGCGTCGGATATGGGCTTGGATGATGAATTTCCTGCGGGGACAATAGCCGAATGGAACGGTGATTCGTTGTGGTGGGGCCAAGGGTTCAACTTGGAACATAGCGATGGAATGAATTTTGTTCGATTCAGCTTGGAACACCAAACAGACCTTTGGCGCTCCGTCAATGATCAATTCATGCTTTCCGTGTTTGAGGCGGTTGGGTTGGGTGTTGTGGTTTGCAGTACG
>CAXDQP010000135.1:0-6043 GCA_963991335.1 uncultured Flavobacteriales bacterium | reverse complement strand
CCTCGAAATCAATTCCTGAACTGCCGAAAAGGCTTTGCCAGCGAAAAGACGAAGTCCACGATCAACTACCGCAGAATGCGAACGGACCCTGATGCTTCCGTGTAGGGACTGAGTTGCCCATTTGCGGCCAAGTAATGCCGATACTTCGCCTGCCAGATGTACAGATCGTCCTGCACATAATGCGTACGTTGCGGAGCCTGTCCATGCCAATAATCTCCAATGGTGTCCGCCTGCCAAACCAATGCTCCCCATCGGTTGTAGAGCCGAAAATCGAGCTCGATCAAGTTCTTTCCTTCGATGCGAAGTGTCTCATTCAGCCCATCTCCATCCGGCGTGAAAGCCGTGGGAACAAATAGAGCCGGTTCAGAACAGAAGCCTCGCACCAAGCTCATCTCTTCATTGCTGCAACCGATGTCATTCGTAACGACAACGCCATACAAACCAGATTCTTCAATCGCAATGACGTTGCTCGATTGCCCTGTCGTCCAAGAATAGCTTGCAAAACCCGCTGGCACAGCGAGTTGGTAGGATACTTCTGGGTAATCATCAAAACAGAGCGAAGTATCCGCAGGAAGGACAATATTCGGACTTGGAAGCGTTTCCACCAGGACTGTACCTGCAACGGAACAATTCCCAGCGTCTGAGACCAGGACGTCATACACCCCACTTTGATTTACCGTTATTACTGCCTGGTTCGCACCATTCGACCAAGCGAATTGAAATGGCCCGGTTCCCGTGTTGGTCGGGGTAGCATCCAACAAAATCCCCGGATTCTCACACCCTTCAACCGATTCGGGCAATGCCAATTCTGGCCCCTCTGTGAAAGTAACCTCGATGACGTCCGATTGCTCACACCCCTCCGGAGAAATCGCATTCAAACCATAAGATCCCGAAGAAAGGACCGAAAGGATCGGCAAGGTTTCTCCTGCGACAGACCACTCATAGGTGTAATTCACAGGCAAGCCGGGATCCAAAATAACTTCTGTCCCGGAACATGCTAGAATATCCGACCCCAAATCCATGGTTGGGAAAATTGAAATGACCTCAACTTCATCACTCGCCTCGCATGCATCCCCCGAAGAAAAAGCCGTGGACGCGGAAATGACAGCTGTTACCGTGTACAACTGGGTTACTTCCTGCAATACCTGGGGATTCGAAATGGTCGAATTGCTCAATCCAAGAGCTGGTTCCCACAACCAATCCACCGGATCAGTCACGTCTACAGATGCGGATAGGTATTCTGCCAGCGTGCTGCATGCCGCTACATCTGGCCCTGCATCCACCGAAAAAACCGGGAAAACCGTAATGGTAATTTCATCGGTATAAACCGTACCATCCGGTGCCGTCATAATAACCGAGAAATCCGTGGTCACACCCGGTGTTGTCGTGATTATTTGCGCCGTTGGATCGCTCACCTCCAGTGCTGGCTCCCATGCAAATGACCAATCTGCAACATCGGTACTGGGATCAAAAGCCAATACGTTGCAGTACATGGTGATTCCATCGGTTGAGCCCGCACAAAAGTGATTTTGCGATGTGGCTATATAAGGCAATTGGCCTTGAGCAGCGGTTACCGCGAGGACCAGGCACGCAAGGGCCAAAACAATCGTCCTTTTACGATGAATCAAATCCAAAATGGTGTTTTCTTGAATTCGCATGATTCGCATTTACAATGATTCAACGGGTAGCGTTGATTCTTTCAATTTTGAAAAATCCCACACCCATTCCACCAGCCAGTTGGATCGAATGGTAGGAGTTTCTTCAGGATAAAAATACGGCTCAGGAACTTCCAATGCACGAAAATCTCCCATTTGCCAGGTACCATCGCCGTCCACGTCCCACTCAAACCCCAAATCGTACGACCCCGGAACCAAACGCGAAAAAACCAAAGACGTATCGCCGCTGCACGGAATTCGCATCGTCGGATGCTTCTTGGATTGCACGATGAACCATCCCGTTCCTGGCAAATTTGACAAGGCAACGCTCAACTCTCCATAATAGTCCGAGGCATGAACACTCCATTTCCACTCCAGTGTATCCTGCTGTGGTTCACCAATGGGGTTTTTCAGTGCTCCTGGAAATGCCATCAATGCATAATCGGATCCATCTGACTCTTCGTGCTCCAATTGCAAATTCCGGCTCAATAATCCGTCTGCCGCATTACGCATTCCAAAATCCATTCCTCCGAGGGTGTCGCCGTCACGAATCAGCATCCACTGGCTCGTGTCGAGCACCACCACCGCCCTGTCAAAGGTCAATTCCCGGGTGCTTTGTGCCGAAGACGAGCGAGGCAACGGTTTCAGTGGTTCAGGCCATTGGCGTCTCAACCGCCGACCCAAGCGCACATTGGACGTGTCATTGAATAATTCTCCCGCCCAAACCACCTCCAACATTTCAGGCGCATTGACGACAGAGGTATCAACCCACATCATCACGCTGTCAACCTTTCGCTCCCAATTAGCAAAAGCCGCTTTCCCCTTGAACAAAGCCGACCAATCTTCTTTCAATGATGCCTCATCCCATGGGGCATAAATGGATATTGCCCCAGTAGAATCCAAGGCACACGATTCGATGTAATGCAATGCCTCCTCCTTCTCCGGTTCAAAACCGGACAGAATATGCTCCAGGGAATCGCCCGCTGCTATGGCCGTACTATCAAATGCCAAATATTCGCCCACATCCCAGGTGTAATCCGAATTCAAATCATCCAAAGCCAGGGGGAAATAATTCCCGTCATCGAGGTAATCAATTTCAAATATCCCCTCGGCATCGGTCATTCCAATCGCGTCAGGCAACACCCCGCTCAAGATGGAATCCTGTTCCACCGGTTCTTGGAAAAGCAAGACACGAAGTCCTTCCTTTGGCTCGCCTGTCATGCGATCCAAAACCCGGCCTTTCACGGCGAGTGAGTCGATAACGGAACCCGTCGAAAAAGCCCAGTTCAGATCCTCGGCAGAATTGGATTCGTGCAAGTCAACAATGCCTTTGCCAAATGAAAAAACATAGGTAGTGGAGTCTTGGAATGATGCCGGATCCAATTCGATGCGAACTTCTTTTCCCTTGATTCGAAAAGTGGGCTTCGTAGGAATGGGCGGGGATATGACCAACTGCTGCTGGGGATTCTTCAATGCCACAAATTCATCGAATAAAATGCGGAGGGACGAGGGTCGGGAGTTGACCTCGTCGGAAGCAGGCGACATTTTTAAGGCTTCAGGAGGATCATCATCGATTGGCCCTCCCGATGGAGACGAGATTTGGGCACAACCACACAGAAGCAGGGTCCACAGGCCGACCAAGAAATACGGGAGGATCAGGAATATCATGCTTCCCATTGCGGCCATGATTTTCCAATCTGTAAAGTCAAGGGCCTCAGGGCGTCGACATCCGCGTCGGAAAAAGCATCGAAATCCAATGCATCAATGTCCAATACGGCCACCACACGACCCCCAGATTGAATTGGGATTACTAGCTCCGAATTGGTGGCTGCGCTGCATGCTACATGGCCTGGGAATTCGTGGACATTCGCCACAATCTGAGGCAAGGATGTCTCCCATGCCGCAGCGCAAACGCCTTTTCCTTTGCGCAATCGTGTGCACGCGACGGGACCCTGAAAAGGGCCCAGCGCCAATTCATCACGGTCAATATCAACCAAATAAAATCCCACCCAATGCCAATCTGTAGCCTGCTTCAACACCGCAGAAACATTGGCCAAATTCGCGACCAAACTTGGCTCTCCCTCCAACAAAGCCATGGCCTGTGGAATCAGTGCTGCGTATGTTTCGTCGTTCAAAGACATATTAACTGTGGTTGCGGTACACCTCACAAAGATACCGCAGTTATGGTGGCAATTGCATTCATGCAAGTGCCAGAGTTAGCGCTCCAAGCACCTCACGGTTCGATGCTTCGAGCACAGAAGCGCACGCTCGAATCGTAGTGCCAGTCGTCAACACATCATCCACCAAAACAATCGGAATAGCTGCATCCGGTGGATTTGGACCCAAACGGTATGTTGAATCCGCCAAATCCTCGCGTTTTTGACGTGAAAACCCCGTGTAGCTGCGCGCATGGGAATGGCGGACCAGCGCTTTTGGATAAACCACAGCATCCCATTCGCGGGACACACCCCTCGCAATCCAACTCGCTTGGTTAAATCCGCGGTGCCATTGCCGTCGCCAATGCAATGGCACAGGAATGAGTGCAATCGGCTGTGCTTCAGCCGTGGGCGCATTGTTGGAATTCGCCACCCACTGCCCCCAACGCAAACCAAGCCTTCGTCTTCCTTGGTATTTCAACGCGTAGATCTGACGTTCCAAAGCCGCATTCTCGCGCAACCTGAACCCGGTCCACATTCGATGCAATGCACACCTTTCTTTCATCAATTGCTCTCCGATCTCCCCGCGTAAATCTGGCCAAATTCCTTCGCAAATGACGCAGCCGAGCTGCCATTTCTCCTGTGCCGTGAGCCATAATCCGCACTGAATGCAATGCCGTGGAACAAGGCCTTGGTTTCCTGAAAACATATTTCCAAAGTAAATCAGAACCACATTGACTTCTTGATGAATTGCATCAACTGAGCCCTGGAATTCATGACCGAGCAGTACATGGATTAAATTGCCCTCAAATCTGCAACTATTATCAACCTTCGACGTAATCAAAAGAACGTCATAACACCAAAAAAAAGCAGGTACATCATGGCTTTTCATTTTCACAAAAACAGGGACGTTTATATTCGTCAGCAAAAGACCAACGCAGCAGAGTTCCTAATTCCGTTCATTGAAAAGTCCCTCCCCATCGTTGAGGGGATGCACGTTATGGAAATCGGATGCGGAGAAGGCGGTGTATTGAAAGCATTTTTGGACCGCGGATGCCTTGGCGTGGGCGTCGAACTCCTCAGCGGAAAAGCCGAACGCGCTCGGGATACACTCAAGGCAGAAATCAAATCGGGACAAGCCATCGTGATGAACAAAAACATCTACGACATTGATGTAACAGCTGATTTTTCATCTCCATTTGACCTCATCATTTTGAAAGACGTCATTGAGCACATTCACGACCAGAATGCTATTCTTAAGAGACTGCGTGATTTTCTCAAACCGGGAGGACACATCTTTTTTGGATTTCCTCCATGGCAGATGCCTTTTGGCGGTCATCAGCAGGTCTTGGCCCACCGACTTTTAAGCAGAACACCGTATTTTCATCTGCTGCCTGTCCCGCTGTATAAGGGCATTTTGAAAGCGTTCGGAGAAACGCCCGCATCTGTCGAAAACACACTGGAAATAAAAGAAACGGGAATTAGCATTGAGCGATTTGAACGCTTGGTCGCAAAAAATAATTTTTCCGTACAATTGCGCACATATTACCTCTTCAACCCAATTTACAAGTACAAGTTTAACCTGACGCCGCGGGTGCAGTTTGGCCTATTGACGCGCATTCCTTATTTCCGGAATTTCGTCACAACCTGTATGTATTATTTGGTACAAAAAGAAGCGTAACCAACCTCATCTCCGGAACCATCTGCAGCCAAACTTCGAAATCCAGGACAATGCGTCGATATTTGCTCCGGTATGAAATTTGGAAAACTTCCGTCCATTGATGAGACGCCACGGGATTTCTTTTCCCTGCCCCGGACTTCTTGGTTCCTGCAGAATTCCGCGCAATCCGTTGCGGTTTCCGCAGGCGGAACGTCCTGGAATATCCCGCAATGGGTGGGTAGCACTTATCCCTTGAAAACTCCGCGCAGGCTGTATCCGGAAGCGTATGGCAAGCAATTCAGAACTATTGAATTCAATGCAACGCATTACCGCATTTATTCCCCTGAAAAAATGCTCCAATGGGGAGAGTCTACACCCGAGGGATTCCGTTTCTGCTGCAAATTTCCACAAATCATCACACACTTTCGACGTTTCAAAAACTGCGACGGCCCGACCGATGATTTCATCGCAGGTTTGCTCGCACTTGGCAATCGCCTTGGCCCATCATTCATTCAACTGCCCCCCCATTTTGCACCAAAGCATGCCGATGCATTTTGGCAGTACCTCGAAAA
>CAXDQP010000134.1:0-6074 GCA_963991335.1 uncultured Flavobacteriales bacterium | reverse complement strand
ACAACCGCTTCACTTCTGCCTCGCCCAAAGGTGTCTGCACGGTGCTGGGTTCAAAATCCAATGTTTTCGCGATTTCATATCCAATGCATTCCCCCATGCGCGCCAAATTCATCCGAAAGCGCGCCCGATCCGATTGCCATTCAATGTCTCTTAATTGAGCGAGAATTTCATGCGAAATCCCGGGTGATTCACTGAGGTTGTGTAACATGGTCTATCTAATTAACGAATGCGTTGCAGCATTTCCTTGTACATCAGTCGCCAGCCCTTCCATTCGCCTGTATCGCTCACCGATTCATTGTGCCAAAGCAAGCGCATGGTGCCACCAACTTCGCGCACGGCATCCGACAACGCAACGACATGATCAATCGCCTCTTCAGGGGAGACTTGAAGGTAACGCATAAAGGTCGCATCCATCGCACTGATGGGATGCAATTCCAGGTTCATTGTTCTTTCCTCCTGCACATCGTAGGCAGGGTATGCACGTGACATCCCTCCCCGAAAACCGGGGACATCCGCATATCCGAGGGAATGATCCTCTTGGATCCCCAGTACTTCCAATCGTTTCCAACTCGAACCGGGACGTTGCAGCAAATAATGCTGACGAGCGCGAACCACGGGTTCACCGGTAATCTCCTCCAAACGTTTGATTTCATTCTGCATGGCCGATGACGACGTCGCTTCATGGGCCGCAAAACCGGGATGTATGCCCACATTCGCGGATGCCTGCAGAGATCGTATTCGCATTTGAAGGCCCTGTGATTTCCAAGACAACCCACGGTCATAGCGACCTCGGTTGGCGAGCAAGAAGAAGTACGTTGCCTTCACCCCTGCGTCTCGATGCTGTTGCTCCAACCAATCGTACGTATCATAGGCGTCTTCTTGAATGCCACGCAAGACTTGAATGCGATCTCGGAATCGAGACCAACGGCCTTTGAGTGCATCTTGAGCCGCCGCGGCAAAGGTCATGAATGGGCTTCGATGCTTATAAGCAAATGCGCTATCTACATCGACGGCGGGGACGACTCGATAAACGGATGGGGTGAAAGCAATGCCGTTTGACTTGGCCCAAGCAATGGCTCGATATTCGACCTCCGGTCGCTCCAACCACCCTTCCCGATACGCCCATGATTTCCGTCCTTCCAATCGTCCAAAGGCATCGCGGTCCGCACTCGAAAAGCGGTAATCATCCAAACCCGTAGTGATCCAAAAAACCCAACTCCACCAATCACTCCAAACTATTTCCTCGGTATTCGATTGCGACCGGACCCCAAAAGGCAGACGTGTCGCGCCTGGCGTTGCTTCGGAGGTTGCATCAGACCAAATCCACGGAGGCACATCCGTACCTGATTGACGCAAAAGGCCTGCGGAAGGAATCCAGGCAATTCGATTGGCTGAGCCCGCTTCACGTGCACCGCCGTACTGTACTTTTCGGTGTGGACTTGCAAGCCAATCCGAACGGCTAGAAGCCCAATGGTGCTCACAGCCCAAGATCACCTCAAACACCAATTGAGCCACATAACGATGACGCGCACTCGGGCCATCGGTATCATCCGCCACCCAAATAATTATCGATTCAGCCATATGACCAAAGAATTCACCATTTTTTGGGCCGCGCTCCCATCCCCGTACAGCGGAAGATTATAATCAAGTGTTCGCTGCGATTGCTGCAAATTCAAATGCGCCGCTGGCAAAGCATCCGGATCAGCACACAACGAGGCAAAACCACTGACAACGAGCTCTTTCCATTCTGTTGAGTCACGCAAAATCAATGCTGGGCGCTTCATGAAAAACGCTTCTTTCTGGAGTCCGCCTGAATCGGTCCAAACCTCATCTACCTCTTTTAAC
This sequence comes from uncultured Flavobacteriales bacterium, assembly GCA_963991335.1. Classification (GTDB taxonomy): domain Bacteria; phylum Bacteroidota; class Bacteroidia; order Flavobacteriales_D; family Sanyastnellaceae; genus UA16. The sequence continues at coordinate 4,229 of CAXDQP010000134.1, read as the reverse complement.
CATTGGAGAATTTGCAAGTAACTCGCAGGTTCGAAGGGGTCAATGCTTCGTCCTTTCAATGCGCGCTTCCACCCATCTCCCCATTCTGCAATCAACCCCTTTTGCGTTCTTGGATGGACCGGGAAAATCACCTGAACACCTTGTTCCTGAACCTGCTTCCCAATAGCCTCTATCCATCTCCGCAACACCATTTGGTCGTCTACATTGGATGGACGATGCAAGGTCAATAAAATCTTCCGGGTCTTACTTGCTTTGTTAGCGACCGGCGCACCTCCAAAAAACCGCGCGGTATCCAGCATCAAATCGCCCACCGCTTGAACAAGCAACCCAGGTCGATTCTCCGTGAAAATCCCTTCCGATGCAAGCTGCTGAATCGCAGAATCAGAAGGACAGAACAAGACATCGCTCAATTGGTCCGTTAGTATTCGGTTGTGCTCCTCAGGCATTCGACGATCAAAAGAACGCAAGCCAGCCTCAATGTGCACCACGGGAACTTGAGCACGCGAAGCGGCCATCGCTGCTGCTAAGGTCGAATCGGTATCACCAAACACAACCACGGCATCAGGATCACTCGCTTCAATGGCATCGCTCACACCCCGCATCATTTGCCCCATTCGAATGAATGGATCTGCATCTACCTCCAGTTGCACATCGATTTCCGGAAGATCTAACTCCTCCTGAAATCGCCCTGACATGTTGTACGAAAAATGCTGCCCCGTATGAAGCAACACCTGCCTCAGCTGGTCTTTCCGCGCTTCCACCGCATGGCTAAATGCCGCAGCTTTCATCAGCTGAGGTCGAGCTCCAACAATGGTTAGCAGTGTTTTCAAAACAGATTGAGCATTACAATTCGCCAGCATCGGCGAAGCTAAAATAGTCGTCACCCGCAACAATGAGGTGGTCCAATAACGGACAATCCAACATTTTTCCTGCCCAATGCAGATTTTTTGTGAGTTCGCGGTCCGCTCGACTTGGTCTCCTATTGCCCGATGGATGATTGTGCACTGCTACAATTGCGGCGGCCCCCATGGCCAATGCTTTGGAAAAAATAATCTTGGGATCCGCAACCGTTCCTGTCAGGCCTCCTCGGCTGACCATGACTTCACTCATGACCGCATTGGAACGATTCAACAGCAACAGCCAAAACTCTTCATGTCCAAGATCCGATAACCGCAATGAAAACCTGCGGTACAGGTCTTTGGAGCAACGGATAACCTCTACGGTTTTTTTTCCTTGAGACGCCATCTGACGCCTCCGGCCCAACTCCAGAGCTGCTGAAACCTGCACAGCCTTCGCCATGCCGATGCCTTCCACCAATGTGTATCCCTGTGGAGGCATTTTTGATAACACCGCCAAATCCCCGCTGGCTACATCCAATAATGCCTGAGCTACTTCCTGCACGGGACGGCCTCGAACACCCGATCCAAGCATGATGGACAACAGCTCTCCATTCGTCATTGCCTGGGCCCCTTCCAATATCATTTTCTCACGCGGTCTTCCCCTCTCTTTCTTCATCTTGTATGCTTCACGAACCCACTGGAACAATCATCTTGCTGAAAAATTGAGCAAAAAAAAGCCTCCTGTTTCCAGGAGGCTAATCAATATGCTTTATCGACAGCTCAGAGCTTCGATACGTGAACGGTCAAACTCGATTTGAGGTTGGACGCTTTATTCTTGTGGATCACATTGTTCTTTGCCAGCTTATCCAACATAGCAGAAACCGTGGGGAGCATCTCTGCCGCTTTCTTGGGGTCCGTAGTTGCCCGCAATGCACGAACGGCATTTCGAGTCGTTTTGTGCTGGTAACGATTACGAGCTGCTTTCGTACGATCGGAACGAATGCGCTTCAATGAGGATTTGTGATGGGCCATGTGCTTTCGACTGAATTTTTCCCTAAGGGGGTGCAAATATAATGGAGATTCCAGTCTATGCAAGCATCGAACCCATTGAAATTCAGGAAAAACAGAAAGGACGCACCCCTGCGTCCTTTCACCCTAACAATCTACTTGTTTTTCAAGGCGATGCCTGCAAACTTCGGCTTGAATTACACTGCAATATTACAAATAAACACTTCTAATAGCCTTTTTTAATAGCTTAATTATTATTTTTTATCCACTAACAGCCAAAAACAAGCATCCGGTGCGCTTTCATCAAGCGACAAAATCGAGATTGATTGTATCTTGCAATCCCGTTCATGTTTCAATTCCTGCACATTCACCTTCCCCGTTTTTTCGCAATCAGCTTGGTTGTTTTGGGGATGTTTTCCCAAACGATTTGGGCGCAGGAAACCACACTATTTACGAATGCTTCCGTCAGCGCTAACGTGAATGAGCTCGGCCTGCATCACGCCGCAGCGGTAGCGGACTTTGATGGCGACGGTTGGGAAGACATATACGTGGCAACGAAACAAGGGACGAATCACCTCTTTCGAAACACGGGAGGCATGCAGTTTGAAGAAGTCGCTGAGGCCGCTGGAGTAGATGATCCTGGCAATAGCAACGTAGCCGTCTGGGCCGACATCAATAACGATGGTTGGCCCGATTTGATTACGGGCAATTATTTGGATGCCAACCGGCTCTTTCTCAACAATGGCAACGGCACATTTGACGATGCTACCGATGCCTACAACTTTGGCAATGAAGGTCCTTGTCGAAGCCTCCATGTGGCTGATTACGATGGCGATGGCTGGCTGGATGTCTATGTGGTCAACATGAACAGCCACAATGCCATGTACCGCAACTTGGGTGGTCAGGGGTTTCAAAATGTAACGTTTCCAACGGGTACCGTGGATACAGGTATTGGAATGGGTTGCGTGTTTTTTGATTCCGACAACGATGGCGACCAAGACCTCTACGTCACCCATGACGGCAATCAAGTCAACAAGTTTTTTGAAAACAACGGAAACGGTACGTTTTCCGAAAATGCAGCCGCCGTGGGTTTGAATTACCAGGGAAATTGCATGGGTGTTGATGTGGCAGACATCAACCACGATGGTTGGCTCGACCTCTACATCACCGATTTGTACCCCAGCGAATTGTTTCTTAATAACGGCGATGGCACCTACACCGCCATCGCGGATTCAGCGGGAGTCGATGATTCGGGAATGACATGGGGATGCGTCTGGTTTGATTATGATTTGGATACGGAATGGGACTTGTACATCGTCAATGACTACGCATTCGCCCCCACTCCGAACAAGTTGTACCGGGGCGTTGGAGACTTAACGTTTGATTGGGTCAGCGAGGGAGATACCATTCTGGAACACAATCATTCCGATTACGGATTGGCAACGGGAGATTTTGATCGCGACGGCGATTTGGACTTGGCGATTGCAACAACGGGATCACCGACACAACCGGGGTTTCAGATTCTGGAGAATCAAAATGAATCGGGCCACTTCATTGGGTTTGAATTGGAAGGAACAGCTTCCAATCGTTCGGCCATTGGAGCGCGCATCGAAGTTCATTTTGACGGAAAAACACGCATGGACGAGATCAATTGTGGGCAAGGCTACTCCGGATCCAGCTCGTTTGTTGTCCACTTCGGACTCGGAGAGGCAATCGAGGTAGACTCCGTGAGTGTTCGCTGGCCCAGCGGCTTGATTAGCGCGCATGGCCCATTCGCTGCCGACAGCGTTTATCAAATTCTCGAACCTGGATCACAACCCTGGTTTCAATTGGGATGCACAGAGCCGTTCGCATGCAACTACAACATAGCCGCTCAAACAAATGACAATTCATGCTTTTATCCAGAGGCGGGGCTGGATTGCAGCGGAATGCCCCTCGAAGATTGGCCGACTTTAGCCACGCACAGTGTCGCACGGCTTTGGAACGAAGCCTTGCTGGTTGGCATACGTAACGACCGGGCCCGGCCCACGGTCCACGCTCGAAATTTGTGGCACCAGTCCGCTCTTTCCTATGATGCTTGGGCTGCGTGGGCGCCGCCAAGTTCAATTGCCCCCCAACCCTGGCTGCTGGGAAACGCCGTAGGAGACTTTGCATGCAATTGGGATTCCCTCGCGGAAGTAGAAAATAGTGCAGAACGAAAAACGGCGCGGGAGCGATCGATCAGCTATGGCAGCTACCGCCTGATGCTCCACCGCTTCGAAAACGCGCCGCGCCGCGATCGCATCATGACACATCTCCATTCGCAGATGGAGCAACTCGGGTTTGACACCGCCTTCCATTCTACCGAATACACGACGGGCAATCTAGAGCACGACGCGGGAG
>CAXDQP010000133.1:0-6240 GCA_963991335.1 uncultured Flavobacteriales bacterium | reverse complement strand
ACTGCGATAAATAAACTGCCGACGTTTAATTTATTCTGCCTCTGGCGTTATTTCGCTTGCAAACCCCGCAACCAAGGACGCCGCCATTCTGCTCTTGGGCAAGTCCAAAACCTGCCATTCAAAGTAAACCGCTCCTTTGCGCACACGAATGTTCTCGTTGCCCTTCAATTCCTGAGCGGGCTTGACCGCTTTTCCATTCACTGTTACCTTGCCCTCACGGCATTGAGCCGAGGCAATGGAACGGGTCTTGAATGCCCGAATGCACCAAAGGAATTTATCGACACGCATGATCCCAAAGATAATTCGGAAGCGTCGGATTGGTCATTACAACTCGATGATCAGGCCGAGGGCAGGCAGCACCGCTCCTGTGCTCGGATCCAACTCCCGCTGGTCATAGAATCCCGGGTTGCTTTCCGAAGGAATCGGGGCCCCCGTGAGCGGATTGCGCACCACGTCCACAAATGTTGGCTGAGGCACAGCTGCGCCGGTTGCATTTTGAATTTCAATGAATACGTCGAGCGACCAATTTTCAAAAAACCATTTCTTATCAACGCGAATGTCCAATTGATGGAAGGCACCATTGCGCTCCGTGTTGAGCTGGGAATAATCCAATAACGGCCGGCCGTAGTTGTCCCAAGAAGCCATGCTCAACGAACTCAAATCCACCGGTGTGTAGGGCAATCCACCACTGAAAAGCAATCGAGCGCCAACCTCCCATCCGCCTTCGAATTTCTTACCTCCTGTCAGGCTCAAAATGTGCTGGTTGTCCCAACTGCTGGGAGTAAAGTTGCCTGTCGAATCAGCGAACTCACTGCGCACGAAGGTGTAAGCCATCAAACCATAAAACCCGTTGTACAATCGCTGCTGGAGCAATAACTCGCTGCCATAGGAACGTCCGACGCCGGTGAAAAGAACCGACTCGTTGCCCACCACCCCAAAGTCCGCCCCGAGATTGGCCAGAGGAACACCCAGTGGTTGGCTGATCGGCGCACCGTCGTAAATCATTACAAACCCCTCCAATGAGGCCACGAAATTTCGTTCGCCCCCTTCCCAACGCAGGCCCGTCACGTAATGCGTGTTTTGCAGATAGCGAGAGGATTCGCCCGCATTGACACGTTGACCTGACTGCTCGAATCCGAGGATGGTGTATGCCGGCAATTGAAAATACCGCCCGACGTTGGCATTCCATGTCCACCCTGGAGCGAACGCATAGGACGCCGATGCTCGGGGTGAAAACTGTTTCAAAGGATTTTTCAATCCTTCCCCCAGTGTCGAGCCGTCCATACGAAAACCGGCCGCAACGGACAATCGCTCCTCCAAAAGCCGGCGACTCGCGGTGGCAAACAACCCGTATTTGTGTGCCTTGAAATCGGTTGCGTATTCAATGCGCACTAGCTCCCCTGTCGTCGGATCGAAGCGTGATTCGTCTGTACAATTGTTGTACTTGACATATTCATAGGCCGCGCCGTATGTAGCCTCCCAAGAGTTGTTGCCAAACCATTTGCGCTCCGCACGGAATTTATTTTCAATCTCTTGCGACAGGTAGTCACGCAGGAAGTCCTTGCTTTCGTCGTTGTCGAAATGTTTGTACGCCCGGTTGTTGAGCATATTTCGACTCAAAATAAAACTCCACTTGCCGTTGTCCTGGTAACGATCCCACCGCACGCCTTGTGTGTAATTCCATTGTTCTTGCACATCCAAAGCGCCCAAAATGGCCAGTTGGTCGAGGTAATTTGCCGAGGAAGTGTCTTCCGCGATTGCGAGGTTTAACTCAAAATTATCGAGGGCTCCGAGGCCGATGACCGTGATGGAATTTTGATCGTTGGGGCGCGCCGTCCATTTGAATTGATAATCGTTGTAGATCGGGAGGAAAGGCAACCCTATGGCTTCAAACAAGAATTGGAGGTAGCTCCTGCGCATGCTGAAAATCAAGGAACTATTCTCACCGGTCGGCCCCTCCAACGTCAATCCAAGATCACTCGTTCCAACCACCATATTGGCGGTCCATTCGTCGGTTCGTGCTTCCTTGAAACTGAATTCCATGACAGAACTCAATGCGTTTCCGCGGGCAGCAGGAAAAGCTCCAGCATAAAAATCAATGTTCTCGACGAGGTCCACGTTGATCATGCCCACCGGACCGCCACTCGCTCCTTGGGTCGCGAAGTGATTGATGTTCGGAATTTCAATCCCGTCGATGTAAAAACGGTTCTCATTGGGAGCTCCCCCACGGATGACAATGTCATTCCTAAAACTTGGAATTGCCGCCACGCCTGGCAAGGTGCGAATGGCTCGGCTGATGTCTCGCCCGCCTCCAGGATTTCGTTTGATTTCATTGGTTCCAAGGGAACGCACACTAAGCGGTGCTTCCGCTGCATTGGGACGTCGAGCCCCCACAACTTCTGCTTCCTCAATCTCAATGGTGGAAGGCTTAAGCATCACGTTCACGACCGCCGGCCGCGCAGGAGTCACTTCAATCTCAAATACCGTTTTCGTTTCGTACCCTAAAAAACTCACCTGTATGTTTCGGAGTCCCGGTGCAACGGAGTTCAGCTCGTAATTGCCATCGAAATCAGTTGTGGTTCCTACGGTTTCTCCTTGAACGACCACATTTGCAAACGGAATGGGGTCATTTGTCTGCGCATCATTGACTCGGCCTCGAATGATGCCCTGTGCATTGAGCTCGCAAGCTCCAGCAATAAAGAAGAAAACCGCCCACATACACAATCCAAAGTGCCTATTCATGACACAACAACAACCTTCGAATGGTATCCGTTCAATGACGCACCGAAAAAAACAGAATCATTAAAGCACGAGCGGCGACTTCACGGACACAGGATGCTTCCGGGCTGGCACCAGAAAATGGGCTTAGGACTTAGCCGTTGAGGTCGAGATCGAGACGTTTTCGCAATTCCTCAACCCTCGGATTTTTCTTTACCATGCCGTCGTAACGCTCCCGATCGGTCATGAATTCTGAACTGATCTCGCTTTTCTCAGAGGCGACCACTTTGATTTCGATGACGAGCTCGTCGTTTTGGACCTGGTCTGCCATGAATTGGGAAATATTCAACAATGCATCCCGCAACTGCTCCTCTTGCAACTTGTTCAATACCCGAATGAGCACATGTCCTTCAGTGAGGCCGATGGTCGTTGCGCACAATGTGGAATACAAGTTCAATTGCTCCGCCGCTTTGATCTTCTCGGCATATGCCTTCCAGGCGGCTTCAATCGCGGGCTCGTCAACCGGGCTTGTTCGGGTTTTTTCCGCTGCCGTATTCACTTTGACAGGCGCTATACTTGACAACGTATCCGGGGTGGCCAACTTGATTTTTTTCTTCCGGACTGGACGCGCGACTTCCGCGTTGGCCGGTGGGGTCTGTGGCGCCATTTGCAATGCGGGCGTATCAGACGTCTCGACCTGAACTGGCTGTTCCGCTTTTCTCGGTTCCGGATGCGCCTCGGGCATCTCGGCTGCAGGAACTTCGGTCATCTTCACGGCGGGCTTTGCAACGCCCCCTTCCTTCCAAGCATTCGAGGCAATTGGATTCAGTTCAGGCTTTTTTTTTTGGGCTCCCTCATGGGAAGCCATTTGCATGAGTGTCAATTCGACCAAGAGCCGTTGGTGATTGCTCGCCTTGTATCGAATATCCGCCTCATTGACCAAGTCCAAAGCGCGGATCAAAAATCGGATATCAACCGCCGCAGACTGCTTTAAGAACTGTGCCTTCACATCGTCTGTCACCTCCATCAATGCCACGGTTGCGGCGTCCCTCGCCACGAGAAGCTTCCGCAAGTGCGCCCCAAGTCCGGTGATGAAATGGTGCGGATCGAAGCCACGAACAATGATTTCATCCAACACCAACAAAGCCGGGGCAATTTCACCCGATTGCGTGGCGTCTACGACATCAAAATACGTTTGTTGGTCCAGTACATGCAAGTGCGAAGCGACGGCATCGTAGGTCAAATTCTTCCCCGCAAAAGCGACCAATTGGTCGAAAATACTAAGGGCATCACGCAGTGCACCGTCTGCTTTGACAGCGACAACATGCAGCGCAGAATCCTCCGCTTCAACCCCTTCCTTTTCACAAATACCCTGCAAGTGCTTGACCATGTCGGGCACGGTGATGCGATGAAAATCGAAGATTTGGCAACGCGACAAGATGGTGGGAAGGATTTTATGTTTCTCGGTCGTCGCTAGCACGAAAACGGCATGCGGCGGTGGCTCTTCCAACGTTTTTAGAAATGCATTGAACGCGGCTTGAGAAAGCATGTGCACCTCGTCGATGATGTAAACTTTGTATTTTCCTCGTTGCGGAGGGATCCTCACTTGGTCCACGATGGAACGAATGTCTTCGACTTTGTTGTTCGAGGCCGCATCCAATTCGAATACATTGAACGCGTAGTCTTCCTCTTCGTTCGCTTCAAAACCGTTAATGGCCCGCGCAAAAATTCGAGCCGAAGTGGTCTTTCCCACTCCGCGAGGACCGCAAAACAAATACGCTTGCGCCATTTGCTCCTGCTCAATCGCTTGCCTTAGCGTGCGCGTGATGCCATCTTGGCCCACGACGGCATCCCAATTTTGAGGGCGATATTTGCGCGCCGAAACGGTGTAAGAAGTGGAAGGGGTTTGTTCCATAATCGAAGGCGAATATCGCACCGATTCGACTCCGAGCCCAAACTCCTTTATGAACACGTTACCCACGATGACAAAACCCTTGGAAGTTAAACGGTTAAACACTAATTTTGCACCCCATTTAACAAAACCCGTTCTAAATGAACCGATACGAAACTGTTTTCATTATGACTCCCGTGCTATCTGCAGACCAGGTGGCGGAAACAGTAGAGAAGTACAAGGCTTACCTCAAAGAGAACAATGCAAAGATTGTTCATGAGGAGTCTTGGGGATTGAGAAAGTTGGCATATCCGATTCAAAAGAAATCAACTGGTTTTTACAAGCTTTTTGAATTCGAAGCCGATGAATCTGTGCTCCTGCCATTCGAAACTGAGTTCCGGAGAGATGAGCGAATCATTCGCTTCTTGTCCACTCGCATGGACAAATTTCACGTTGAATACGCTGAAAAGCGTAGGAACAAATCCAAAGAGGCACCAAAGGCTGCCCCTGAAACAACCGAAGAGGCTTAATTCTTAAAGTACAATACCATGGCGGATAAGAACGTACGTTACCTGAATCCCATCAGCATTGACACCCAAAAGGAGAAGTATTGTCGCTTCCAGAAGAAGGGCATTAAGTACATCGACTACAAGGATGCTGACTTCCTTTTGATGCTCTGCAATGAGCAAGGGAAAATTTTACCTCGTCGCTTGACCGGCACTTCACTGAAGTACCAGCGCAAAGTTGGACAGGCCATCAAAAAAGCGCGTCACTTGGCACTTATGCCATATGTGGCGGATAACCTTCGATAACCCAGACGATTATGGAAATCATTTTGACACAAGACGTTGATCGTCTCGGCAGCAAAAACGACACCCTAGACGTCAAAGCCGGGTTTGCTCGCAACTTCCTCATTCCTCAGGGAATGGCTGTCGCGGCTACCCCTTCAGCAAAGAAAGTCGTTGCAGAGGTCATCAAGCAACAATCGCACAAAGCAGTGAAAGCGTTGGAAGAGGCGCAAAAGCTGCAGCCCAAACTCGAAGCGCTCTCCATTAAAATCGGTGCGAAAGCAGGCGAAAGTGGAAAAATCTTCGGTTCGGTCAATTCGATTCAGATTGCAGAAGCCATCCAGGCGGGCGGCATCAGCATCGAGCGAAAGAACATATCCATTGCGGATGACAGCATCAAAGAGCTGGGTTCTTACGAAGCAACTGTGAAATTGCACAAAGAAATCAACGTTACCATCTCTTTTGAGGTGGTCGCTGACTGATTCAATTGCAGTCTCATGCAAAAAAGCCAGGCCGGAAGGTCTGGCTTTTTTCATGGCGTAGAATTTGCCCCACTCCCATGCTTCTGCAACCGCAGCTCCTCGTAACTTTCCGCTTGAAATAACCATGGACTTTCGATTACAAAGTGATTACAACCCTGCAGGGGACCAACCTGAAGCCATCAAGCAATTGGTGGAAGGCGTTGAAAATGGAACCAAGCATCAAACCCTGCTCGGAGTCACGGGATCAGGCAAGACGTTTACGGTTGCCAATGTCATTGCCGAAACCCATCGTCCTACCCTCGTGCTCAGTCATAACAAAACGTTGGCCGCACAATTGTACAGCGAATTCAAGGAGTTCTTC
>CAXDQP010000132.1:0-6243 GCA_963991335.1 uncultured Flavobacteriales bacterium | reverse complement strand
GTCAATGGTCCAACGCACATTTGGGAACCACTTTTCGGGTGGATCAAATCTTGCTGCCTGTCGGCATTTCATTTTACACCTTCCAAACTTTATCCTACAGCATAGCTGTTTACCGCAGGCAAATCGTCCCTTGCTCAAGCCTTTTGGCCTTCGGGTTCTTTGTGAGCTTTTTCCCTCAGCTTGTGGCAGGTCCAATTGTTCGGGCCAAGGATTTTGTCCCTCAACTGCATCAGCCGTATTCCCTGACAAGAAGTGAGTTTGGAATGGCTCTTTTTTGGATCATCAATGGGTTGATTAAAAAAATCTGGCTGGCGGACTACTTGGCTGTCAATTTGGTTGATCGTGTTTTTGCCAACCCCGGCAGTTACAGTGGATTCGAAAACATTCTAGGTTTATACGCTTATAGTCTGCAGGTATATGCTGATTTCAGTGGATATACAGACATGGCCATTGGAATTGCTTTGTTAATGGGGTTCCGCCTGCCTTTGAATTTCAAATCTCCCTACAAAGCACGCAGCGTGGGCGAGTTTTGGCAGCGCTGGCACATCAGCCTCTCGAGCTGGCTGAAAGATTACCTCTACATACCAATGGGAGGAAACCGGACTGCGAGTCGATTCACATACGTCAGTTTGGGCTTCTTTCTGCTCTTTTTGCTTCTGCTCCTCCCGAGTACGGGTGCACGGCTCATTGCAATGGGATGCATTCTTCTCATCGTTGCCACTTTGCTTGCATTCCCAAGCCAACGCACTCGATTCAGCACTAATATAAATTTAATGGTCACCATGCTACTCGGTGGATTGTGGCATGGAGCGAGTTGGAACTTTGTGCTTTGGGGAGCCTTGAATGGAATCGGCTTGATCGTCTACAAAGGTTGGCGTCGCATCAGTCCATGGGAAAATCGAAACCACTGGTGGAAGCATGCCATTGGTATGCTAATCACCTTCCACTTCATCTCTGCCACCCGAATTTGGTTCCGCTCCGGAAGTCAAGTTACATGGGAAAATTTAAGCCAACCGCATCAAATCTGGAACGAATGGTTCACAGCGAACACTATGCTCACCCAGATTACTCAACGCTTCTGGAGGAGTCCTTTCGCCGAGATTATGGAAGCGAATCGTTACGTCCTGCTCATCATGGCAGCAGGCATGGCGATTCACCTCGTGCCAGAAAGGTGGAAGATGAACTACCGAAAAGTCTTTTCTGAATCTCCGCTGATCGTGCAATTTGGAACGACCTTGGCTGCGATTTGGCTGGCTTATCTTGGCATGAGCGCTGGACTCCAGCCCTTTATTTACTTCCAATTCTAAAAGCCGCCGATACAATGATTACTCAACAACCTCTACTTCCTGGTATGCACTGCAGTTGCTGCTCGCATGTGCGCAAGAAGTCATGATTACAGCTATGGAAAGCATTCCCATCGCAAAAATGAGAACTTGTTGGATGCGCACGTGGTTAATTTTGTCTGAAAACATAGCGAAGAGGTTTCATCCCTTAAACGAGATCGAGTCAAAATTAGTACATCTTTTTGACTTTCGCGATAAAAACGAATGAGATCATGACCTCACCAACCCCATCTGCACCTCAAAATCCGCTCCGCATTCTTTTCGGAACCATGGTCGTGCTCCAGTTCATTCTTCTCGTAGACTTCATCATTGAGCCCGACGAGGCAAGCATCCTGAATGCATTATTTCACTTTATTCAAGAGCAGCGAAGCGCGCTGCTGTTGGCACAATTGTTCGGTTGTGCCATTTTATTTGTCGACGCTGTCGTCCGCTTTGACCACCTCCAGCATCGCTGGTTGCATTGCATCGGAATTGGACTCTTAGTTTGCCACTGGATGTTTCAAATGTTCGTCCACTTCCTGTCCAGCTCCTACCTCGTTTGATTCCCTTTAATCTTGTTGGTATTGATAATCTGAATCATCCAGTCGTTCGGGTATGGAACGAAACAGCTCAAAACGCTGTTGAATGAAGCGAATGAACTCATACTGGCTCCATTCCTGCAATAGCTCGTCCCCCGGGTCACTGAATGCGATGAAATCATCGAACTCATCGGGTTCCAGCAAAATAATTTCATAGTTCACATACTTCACAAAGAGTTCCCTCAGCAAAGCGTGCCGGCGATCACGGTTTTCAAATTGAGCCACCAACCGCTTGCTCTTTTCCTCCCGATTCAGCATCTGATAGAGAAATGTGATGGGACTGCTCAACGCATCGACAGATGTCAGTCTGAAATCTTCTTCATTGTATCCCAGGGTCTCGATATCGCGCAAGATTTCGCGCAGTTCACGCGGAGCCACTACTTCTGCCGTGCCGACTTCAACAGACAATCGATGCAATCGCACTTCCCATTCCCATTGTTTCCCTTGGACTGGAGCCACACGCTCGCGTGTATGAAAACCAATTGCACCGAATGCGATCGTATCTCCCGGGCACACTGCAAGTAGAAATTGTCCCCTCTGATCTACAAATTGTCCTCCTCCATCCATGCCCCGATTGACCACCATCGCCGCAGGTATCATCCTTCCGGATTCATCTACGACGGAACCCGAAATAAACATCAGGCTATCGCAACGGTCACTCAACCCGTTTTGACCGGAAGCTGCTCCAACGACCAGAACCGACAAAACCCAACACAACGTTCGTAAAAAAGTGAACAACATACCTGCAAGATAGGACGCTTCGGTTGTTAACTTGGGCTCATGGCCGACCAATTGTCCCCGTCAAATCGTTCCAAAGATGCCGCACAAAAAGCGGCGAAAGGCCGCATTTCGAATGCACGAAGCCTGAATAGGGACCCGATGGAATGGGCCCATGAAATCCGACAAGGAAACCGCACGGCACTGAGCCAGGCCATCACCTTAGCTGAAAGTACCAACCCGCCGGATCAATTGATGCTGGATCATTTGCTTCAAGCCATTGCTCCAGCCAACGCGAAGAAGAATTCGATCCGCATCGGAATCACAGGCGTTCCAGGTGTGGGTAAAAGCACGTTCATCGAATGTTACGGGCAACGATTAATCGATCAAGGACATCGAGTGGCAGTGCTTGCTGTAGATCCCAGCAGCGGCATCAGCAAAGGGAGCCTCTTGGGAGATAAAACACGCATGGAATTGCTCTCAAAGGAATCCAATGCCTACATCCGACCCAGTCCAACTTCGAGTGCGTTGGGCGGAATTACCCGTGGCACACATGAAGCCATTTTACTTTGCGAAGCTGCTGGTTTTGATCGCATTTTGATCGAAACTGTTGGTGTTGGACAATCTGAAGTTGCCGTCCGTGAATGTTCCGACGCCTTCATCTTATTGATGCTACCGGGAGGAGGAGATGAGTTGCAAGGAATCAAGCGAGGCATTATGGAAATGGCCGATGTCCTTCTCATCAACAAATCCGATGGCAACGGAGTTCCGTTGGCAAGAGAAACTGCCGCCCAATACATGCAGGCCCTCCACCTACTTCCACCCAACCCTGCTGGACATGCGGTTTCTGTTCAATTGATTAGCGCACTTGAAAATCAAGGGATTTTGGAATTTGATGAGCATCTTCAAGTATTGGTCAAAAACTGGAAGTCCAATTCGTCATTCGAACAAAAACGGAATGAACAGGCGATAGCATTGTTTGCAAAGCATGTACAACACTTATCACTTCAAGAGCGCTGGAGCGATCCTGAAGCTAAAAAGCTTTGGTCAGAAAGTGTAAGAGCGCTGCAGGAAGAGAGAACCAATCCATATTCTGCGGCGCGCAATTGGATAAAACAAGGGTCATGATGCCAATCGGTTTTATTTCCCTCCAATTTGCACTTTCTGCCCTGGCCATTTCAGGCGGCATCCGAAAGGATTGGAATTCCAGTGAGCGAGGGATGCGTTCTGTTAAAGGGGATCGACCATGGTACGTTTGGGTTCTTTTTCTGAGTCCTTCGCTGATGGTCTCCATCGGACTCCTATGGAGCGTTTCAATTTTGGCGGCAATCACGCAACTTCCTCCTGCTCTTCTCGGAATCATTTGGATCCTGGCTTTCGCTCGTTTCATTCATGCAGCGAGCAAGGCATGGAAAATTCAATGGAAGCCCAAAGACGATGAGCCTATGGAGGTCCAAAGAAGGTTGATTCAGCTGCAACACCAACTGCATAAACTAAACGAAAAAGAAGCGTTGGGCTTGCAATTGGAAAAAACAAATCAATCCCAACAAACCCTCAACCGATACGGCGAGCATTTCAAACGTGTTTTGTTGACCATTGAAAACCATCTCATTTATGGAGAGCATGACCATGCAGAACATGTGATTACCCTGTTCTCTCGGCATCTAAGGCAACTTCTTCATGAAGGTTCTTACCCCTTCTTACCCCTCGAGGATTCGATTTCACACATCAAAACCCACTTGGAATTGATGGCGCTGCTGACCGGCGAACGGTTCATTTGTGACGTGGATGATGGCATGTTAGACAAAGCCACCTTGAGGCGATGCACAGAGCGGTTTCAACTGGGGCCGTGGGTAGAGGAAAGTGTTTGGCCATATTTCAGCTTGGCCGAAAGGAGTTTGAAAAACCTCGATCCGATTACGCTCATCATTGACGTAGAGGAAGACCAGGTGACCCTGACGTTTTTTAGAAACAACTCCAATCAGTCGGATGGACTCCAACCAACTCATTTTCGACTGCTCGGCAGCTCCAGTGTCAAACCGACCTTTCAACCGCGCCATTCGGCCTTGGAACTTGCTTGAAGCGCGCGGTAAAATCGCCTTACAAGGCAGTGGATAAAAAGGCAATGGCATCATCAAGCGAACAGCGTTGCTGTTCGCCCGTATCCATTTGACGAATCGTCCATTGATCCATTGAACGCTCCTCCTCCCCCGCCATCATTACGAATTTCACGTTCAGATCTGCCGCGTATTTCATCTGTTTCTTCAACTTCGCAACCTGCGGATACGCTGAGGCACGGATACCCGATTTTCGAAGTGCTGAAGTCAATTGGATGGCACCATCCTCTGATTCCTCGTCCAACATCAGGACCAGTGCCTGTGGACCTGTGCTTGAAGCCGCGGGAAATGACTGAAAGTGCTCAAGAACGTCATAAATGCGATCTGCGCCAAAGCTAATTCCAACACCGCTCATGCCTTCCCAACCGAAAATCCCTGTCAAATCCGCATAGCGTCCACCACCGCATATACTGCCTACCGGAGCATCTTTCACCCTGACTTCAAAAATGGCACCTGTGTAGTAATTCAACCCCCTTGCCAAGGTGGGATCAAATGAAATACACGATGCAGGTACACCACAATCATTGGCGCTTTGAAGCAACTTCACCACCTCACGGTAGGCCGTCTGAGCTTCTTCATCATCGGGCAGCAAAAGTTGCTGAACACCATTCAGTCGCGCCATCGAGTCATCGGAAGCAAGCAATGCAAACAAGCCCATATCTTGGGAAATTTGGCCTTCATTCATCCCGCGATCACCAAGTTCTCTTCGGACTCCACTATCGCCAATTTTGTCCAGCGCAACCGTCAGCTCTGAAAATTGATCCTCTATGCCCCAAGATCGCGCCAAGCCGCTGAGCAAACGACGATCATTGAGCATGATTTGATACCCAGGAACGCCGAGTTTGTCCAGAACTTCATGAAACAGCAACATCAAATCCAATTCACACAAAATGCTATCCGAACCAATGATGTCTGCATCACATTGTGTGAATTCTTGGTACCGGCCTTTGCCCGGTCGATCTCCCCGCCAGACATTTTGCATTTGGTACCTCCGAAATGGAAAAGCCAAGTCGTTCCTTGCCATCACAACGAACCGTGCAAAAGGCACCGTCAAATCATATCGAAGGGCTTTTTTCGAAATGCTCGGAAGCAGTCTTTTGGAATCTTTATTCTCTAAGGCTTCAGAATCGGCTTTCGTCAAAAAGTCTCCGTTATTGAGCAACTTAAAAATTAATTGGTCGCCCTCGTCGCCATATTTTCCGGTCAGCGTCGAGAGCGACTCCATCGCTGGCGTCTCAATCGGTTGGAATCCATAGCGCTCGAATGCATCCCGCATGATGGAAAACATCCAATTTCGCCGCGCCATCACAACAGGGCCAAAGTCTCGCGTTCCTTTGGGAATAGAAGGTTTACTCATAGCGCGAAACTTAACGTTTGTTGCGACGTCGAAGTTGAATGAATGCGACAATGGTCAAAATGGCCATGCCGAGAAATACGTATTGCATGCTGATTGATTTGATTCAAGGCGCTAAATTCGGGAATTGATGC
>CAXDQP010000131.1:0-6288 GCA_963991335.1 uncultured Flavobacteriales bacterium | reverse complement strand
CTACCCCGCAGCCACATCTCGGTATGGCACAATTTGGTGGCCAGCGGATTGGAGAGATGGATGTCTGGGCGTTGGAAGCGTTTGGTGCAGCGAACATCTTGCAAGAGATTCTCACTGTCAAATCAGATGACGTCAACGGCCGCGCTCGCGCATACGAGTCCATCGTCAAAGGGGAAAACATGCCAACACCGGGTATCCCTGAGTCTTTCAATGTCTTGCTCCACGAATTACGTGGATTGGGACTGACTGTTTCTTTAGATTGATCACAGCATAGAACTGCCATTTATGTTTCAGCAAAAACAACCCAAGCAGCTTTCGAGCGACTTCAATACCATCACCATTTCATTGGCATCGCCCGAGATGATTCTCGAGCAATCCCACGGAGAGGTGTTGAAACCAGAAACCATCAACTACCGGACGTATAAGCCGGAACGAGATGGTTTATTCTGCGAGCGAATTTTCGGTCCTGTCAAAGACTTTGAGTGCCATTGTGGGAAATACAAGCGAATCCGATACAAGGGAATCGTATGTGACCGATGTGGCGTCGAGGTAACGGAGAAAAAAGTGCGCCGTGAGCGCATGGGACACATACAATTGGTCGTCCCAGTGGCCCACATCTGGTATTTCTAGAGCCTACCCAACAAAATTGGTTACCTCTTGGGCATGCCCTCTAAAAAGCTCGATCAGATCATTTACTATGAGCGGTACGTTATCATACAGCCGGGCATTGCCAAAGGTGCTGAAGATGCTGAGCTCGCCGTCAATGAATTTTTGACGGAAGAAGAGTACTTGGACATTTTGGATACCCTTCCAAAGGAAAACCAGTACTTGGACGACAAGGATCCAAATAAATTCATCGCCAAAATGGGAGCCGAGGCGCTTCACGATATGCTGGCGAATTTGGAGCTGGACGAATTGTCCTATACACTCCGTCACTCAGCGAATACGGAGACGTCGCAACAGCGAAAGAGTGAGGCCTTGAAGCGTTTGCAGGTTGTAGAATCTTTCCGCGATGCCAACTCCCGCATAACAAACAAACCGGAATGGATGATTGTGAAGGTGGTTCCAGTGATTCCGCCCGAATTGCGTCCATTGGTTCCGCTCGATGGCGGGCGTTTTGCGACTTCTGACTTGAACGATTTGTACCGACGTGTGATCATCCGGAACAACCGTTTGAAGCGTTTGGTTGAGATCAAGGCACCGGAGGTCATCTTGCGGAATGAAAAGCGAATGTTGCAAGAGGCGGTCGACAGTTTGTTCGATAATAGCCGTAAGTCCAGTGCAGTCAAAACGGAAAGCAATCGTCCTCTAAAGTCCTTGTCAGATAGCCTGAAAGGAAAACAGGGCCGTTTCCGTCAGAATTTGCTCGGAAAGCGTGTGGATTATTCAGCACGTTCGGTCATTGTTGTTGGGCCTAGTTTGAAATTGCATGAGTGCGGTTTGCCAAAGAATATGGCGGCTGAGCTGTATAAGCCGTTCATCATTCGGAAAATGATTGAACGCGGTATCGTGAAAACGGTGAAGTCAGCGAAGAAGATTGTTGACGCCAAGGAACCGGTTGTTTGGGATATCCTCGAAAACGTGATGAAAGGACACCCGGTACTCCTCAATCGTGCACCAACGTTGCACAGATTGGGCATCCAGGCGTTCCAGCCGAAGTTGATCGAAGGAAAGGCGATTCAGTTGCACCCATTGGCTTGTACAGCATTCAACGCTGACTTTGACGGTGACCAAATGGCGGTTCACTTGCCGCTAGGCAACGCGGCGATTCTCGAGGCGCAACTTTTGATGTTGGCTTCGCACAACATTTTGAACCCAGCGAATGGCGCTCCAATTGCAGTACCGTCTCAAGACATGGTCTTGGGCCTTTACTACATGACGAAAATTCGCAAGGGAACAAAGAACGAGCCAGTGAAGGGCGAGGGCATGGTTTGCTATTCACCAGAAGAGGTGCGCATTGCGTACCAGGAAGGCAAGCTCGAGTTACACGCGGAAATCAAGATGCGCTATGTCGATATGAACGACGAGGCTCAGTTGATCGAAACCACCTGTGGCCGGGTGCTTTTCAACGAGCATGTTCCAATCGAAGCGGGATTCATCAACGAATTGTTGACGAAGAAGTCGTTGCGTGGAATCATTGCACACGTTTTGAATTCGACAAATGTTCCACGTACGGCGCAATTCTTGGATGACATCAAAAACCTCGGTTTCTACAATGCATTCAAAGGTGGATTGTCGTTCAACTTGAATGACGTTATCATCCCGGATGAAAAAGTCAAGTTGGTTGACGGTGCGAAGGAACAAGTAGCGGAAGTGATGGAGAACTATAACATGGGTCTCATCACAAACAACGAGCGATACAACCAGATCATTGACATTTGGACGCACACCAACTCGCGTCTCACGAACATTTTGATGGATCGCATTGAAACGGATAAGCAAGGTTTCAACTCAATCTACATGATGATGCACTCGGGTGCACGTGGCTCGAAGGAGCAGATTCGACAGTTGTCCGGAATGCGTGGATTGATGGCAAAGCCGCAAAAGTCGTCCGCGACGGGTGGCCAAGACATCATTGAGAATCCGATTCTTTCAAACTTTAAGGAGGGACTCTCTATTTTGGAGTACTTCATCTCGACGCACGGTGCACGAAAAGGTCTGGCAGATACAGCGTTGAAAACGGCTGATGCAGGTTACTTGACCCGTCGATTGGTCGACGTAGCGCAAGATGTTATCATCACCGAACAGGATTGTTTGACGTTGCGCGGTGTTGTTGCGACGCCTTTGCGAAAGAATGATGAAATCACGGAAGGAATCGGGGATCGAATTGTTGGGCGAACAGCCTTGAATGATGTCGAGCATCCGAAGACCGGTGAAATCATGATTGCGGGCGGTGAAGAAATTGACTTCGAAATGGCAATGGCCATTGAGGAAGCAGGCATCGATGAAGTTGAAGTGCGCTCTGTATTGACGTGCGAAACGATGTCCGGTGTGTGCGTGAAATGCTACGGAAAGAACTTGGCTACGGCACGGACAGTGCAAGTGGGAGAGGCCGTCGGTGTTATCGCTGCACAGTCCATTGGTGAGCCAGGAACGCAGTTGACATTGAGAACCTTCCACGTGGGTGGTACGGCTTCGAAAATCTCTGATGACAATGACATCAAGGTGAAATTTGATGGTGTCGTTGAAATCGACGATTTGCGAGAAGTGTCGCGAGTGAACGCGGAGGGCGAGAAGGAAACAGTGGTTGTATCCCGTTCTTCAGAATTCAAAGTTGTCGACCCAAAAACGGGCGTCGCGCTGAGCACGACGATTCTGCCTTATGGATCCATCTTGAAGATGTTCCCGGGGGACAAAATCAAGAAAGGCGACTCGATCTGCTCTTGGGATCCTTATAACAATGTCATCATCAATGAAGGCAAAGGTGTCATCAAGTTTGAGATGATTGAAGAGGGGGTTACTTATCGCGAGGAGCTTGACGAGCAAACGGGATTCCGTGAGATTGTCATCACTGAAACGAAGGATAAAAAGAAGAACCCAGCCATCCTCATTGTGGACAAGAAGGGAGAGGTGATGAAGACATATTCATTGCCTGTGGGAGCTCACCTTTCCGTAAAGGAAGGCGACGCGGCGAAGATTGGACAGATTTTGACGAAGATTCCACGTGTAGCGGGCAAGTCTGGCGACATCACAGGAGGTCTTCCAAGGGTGACGGAGCTTTTCGAGGCGCGTAACCCATCCAATCCAGCGGTTGTTTCTCAAGTAGACGGAATCGTGCAATACGGGAAGATCAAGCGTGGTAATCGCGAGGTTATTGTGACCTCGCGACGCGGAGATGTATACAAGTATTTGGTTCCACTCTCCAAGCACATTCTTGTGCAGGACAATGATTTCGTCCGTGCGGGCATGGCATTGTCAGATGGCGCCATTACGCCGATTGACATTCTCGATATCATGGGGCCAACGGCGGTACAGGAATACATCGTGAATGAGATTCAAGACGTATACCGTTTGCAAGGCGTGAAGATCAACGACAAGCACTTTGAAGTCATTGTTCGACAGATGATGAAGAAAGTAGTCATTGAAGATGCGGGAGATACGCGGTTCTTGGAAAAGCAATTTGTCGAGAAAGCGGACTTCATGCGTGAAAATGACCGAATCTTCGGCATGGTGGTCATCACCGAGGTCGGCGAAAGCGAAGATTTGCGTTTGGGTCAAATGATTACGGCGCGCCAGTTGCGCGACATCAATGGCTCGCTGCGCCGTCGGGATATGACGCTAGCGGAAGGCCGTGATGCCATTTCAGCTACGGCGCGTCCGTTGCTTCAAGGGATCACACGCGCTTCACTCCAAACGAAGTCCTTCATCTCTGCTGCGTCATTCCAAGAAACCACGAAGGTTTTGAATGAGGCTGCCGTCAGCGGTAAGCAAGACTTCTTGAATGGTCTGAAGGAAAATGTAATCGTTGGACACCTGATCCCAGCAGGAACAGGAACACGCGCATTCACCAATGAGCGCTCGATTACGCGATTGCCAAATCCACCGGCTGAAGTGGTTGAAGAGACTACAGAGGCGTAACGAAGTCGTCCATCAATAGTGAAAAAAGGCCCACCGATCAGGTGGGCCTTTTTTATGCGATGACGCTAACTTATTGACGTTAGCGCAACGTCGAATGACTCATCTTTCAATTATTCTGATCATCTTGGGAGATGGCACGCGCCGCTGCGGCTGCGATCTCTTCGGATGAAGAATTCACTTCTGTTTTTCCGTTGTAGCCGAAGAGGCGTTTTTCTTTGATGATGCGATCGACAAAATCAGGAACCATTTTCTCCCATCCGGATTTTCCGGTGCGGATCAGCTCCAGGGCTTGCCGACTGAAAATACCCATGATGGTCGGTTCATGCTCCACATCTACAATCCGCTTGTTGAATTTGAGGTATTCAAATAGGGGCTTCATACGCGGATGCACAGGTGTCGTTTCAGATGTCCATGCTTCCTTGGATTCTTCTGGAATCCAAGGGTAGAGGTAGATTTTAAGGTCCCGAGAGAAGAGGATTCCGAAGGCTTCCAAGATTCCGCCATTCAAGTCCCGGTAATATTTTTCATCGAAAACTTGCTTCAATGTGTTCGCCCCCATGATCACGCCCATGCGCTTGGTACTGTGTCGGGAGAAGAATTCGACAAGTTTGTAATACTTCTGGTAATTGGAGATGAGCACGGTTTGACCGATGGAACAAAGAACGTCTGCTCGATCGAGAAAGTCCTGTTCATCTATTTCACCCTCCGCGGATAGGTTGTTCAATGTGATCTCGAACAATACTTGGATGTTCTTTTCGTCAACTTTTTGCTCGGCCTTGAATAGCTTGAGGCTTTGAGCAATCATGTCAATGTTGACCTTGGTGACGGGCCGGAAGGAACCGCGGATGGCCAGAATATTTTTCTTGTATAGTACCTGCGATGCTTGCAAATTTTTGCCATCGGGTGAAAAGATGACCGCATCGGTCATTCCATTTTTCACCAGTTGCAGGGAAAGGAGTCGGTTGTCTACGCCTTCGAAATCGGGCCCGGACATTTGGATCATATCGATTTCGATTTGATCCCGTTCCAGGTTGTCGTATAAGGATTGCAGCAGTTCTTTTGGCCGCTTGTAAAAGAACATGCACCCATAGATCAAATTCACACCCAGCAGCCCCACCGATTGGTGTTGGAGCAACGCATCGGGCTCGTGCAAACGGGCATGCATGATGACCACGTTCGGGGCCTTGTCCGGAGCTGTCTGAAATTTCAGTCCAAACCAGCCATGTCCTTGGATGGTTTTGTGAAAATTAATGGTGGCGACGGTGTTGGCAAATGCGAAGAAATGCTTGTTGGAATGGTCGTTGCGATCGAGCCGTTCCTCCATGAGATTGTACTCGTGCAGGAGCATTTTTTTGACACGGCTCTCACAGACATAGCGGCTATTTTCCTCTTCGCCGTAAATGGCATCAGAGAAATCTTTATCGTATGCACTGATCGCTTTTGCAATGGTTCCCGAGGCTCCTCCTGCGCGGAAGAAGTGACGGACCACCTCTTGGCCCGCACCAATTTCGGCAAAGGTTCCATAGAGGTCCTGATTCAGGTTAATCCGGAGCGCCTTCTGCTTTCCGGAGAGTACGACGCGGTTTGAATCCAAAGCTTTTCGATTAATTCCGTTTTGCCTGCCTTTGAACAAATGTACGCTTTCAAGACTGCGTACCTTTGCCAAATGCACGTGGATTTCACTTTTCTTGGAACAGGCACTTCTCAAGG
>CAXDQP010000130.1:0-6308 GCA_963991335.1 uncultured Flavobacteriales bacterium | reverse complement strand
GGCCGCACCGGATTGATCGGAAAGCCAGCAGGCTGCTCTGCCCGCGCTAGAATTTCACCATCCCAGGTCATGAGGGCAGACAGTCCACCCAGATTTCCCTCCGCCGAAACCAGCCACAGTTGGCCTGAAGAATCCAGCGTCAGACCTGTTACACGGTCGCCGAGCAGCCCATCCTCCGCATGGAAATAGCGCAACTCCTCTCCATCCCACATCATGGCACCGCTGCCCACCGAACCCAACCACAGATTGCCGTCGGCATCCTCGATCGGCCCAATCGGGTACTGCGCTACCTGCAGATGAACCGTCGAGTCCTGCAGCTCGGGGACAATTGATCCTGACGTTGCCGCAGCAAGTTCAGTGGCCAAACGGCATCCAAAGGCCATGATAACGGCCAACAGAATCGACGAAAAAAGGGCGTGGGACATGTGGCAAATTAGGCATGAAAAAATCCACACCTTGAGGGATGTGGGTTTTTTCATTTGGTAGCCCGTAGAGGGCCATCATCTATCGAGCATTGACAAGCCTTTAAGCGCCTTTCAAAGGGTTGTTGTCCCCATTGTTGTGCCAAATGGAGGTGGTTTTTGAGAGTGGCCAGTGCAGGCCTGGTAGCAGTTCATGAGTCGATCACTGCACCCTTGCATCAAGAGTGCGTTTTAAGTGCGTTTTAATTCCATTGTATCCGCCGTAATCGGGACAAAAAAATCGAACTCAAGGGATATTCGCATTGGTTTGAAATTCCTTCACACGCTGCAGGGACGCGTTGACGCTATCAAGTTTCGGCCCGACCTTAAATGAACGTCGATTACTCTTCGAGCAACCATCGCTTCTCCACTGAACCATCATCGTAGATGTAGAACAGGATTTGATTGGCCGCTTGATTGACCTCTCTTCCCAATGCATCAAGTGTTTTAATTAATTTCTTTTGCCCCACGACAAGACTGCCGATGCCTGTAGGAGCATTGAGATCAACCCCTGGGTTGTTATGAATGAAAGTCCAGCTCCCCCATGGAGTCGGCTCACCTGTTTCCCAATACAACTGGTCTTCGAATAAACAATTGATTGAATTCCCAGTTAGCGGCAAATCTTCTGAAGCATACCAGTTATCCAAATTGGCCGCATCGTTTACAAAATGCACGGTCACGCTTATCGTATCAGTCAATGGCCAATTATGATCAAAAGAGATGAATTGTTCATTTTCTATCGTCTCCTGATGTAGCATGTTGCCCTGTTGATCTGTAAACTCCCACATAAAAACATTTTGATCTTGAGGGTGAGTCATGTATTGACCTGAGTGGTAAAGATTGATCATGTTTTCTTGACTACCCACATTGACAACCATGCCTAACATGTCACAAGGAACACATGTGATCACTTGTGCTTCTGACAATTGGGTGACCCCAAGAACAAAGGCCATTAGGAGGTATACGTGTCGCTGCATGGTGCTTGTGGTTTCTCGATTCATGGAACAAAAATAGACCACACAGGAGTCGAGCCCCTCACGCCTAGGGGTGAAATGCATCCCTAACAAGCAGTCCCTCGAAACAGTTCAGCCTCCGAAACGAACGCAAATCGGAATGACGCAAAAGATCGGTGCTTCGGCACGCCCCCACGAAAGGATGACGCGTTGGCCCCTCTTTTGCATGGGCCAGCAGTGCTGCATTTTAGTAATTAATCGGGGCTAAAGTGATTCCATTGGGAAAAAGGCTAAGATTACCTAACGATGCTGCCTCAATAGCCACATCCAGTCCTAAGCCAACCACGAAACCTACTAAAATCTTCCCCCTCTTGGTCAATGCATTGAGGTTAACCCCTTCGCTGTCCCATGAAACAACTGAATCTCCTTCAAAATGGAAACTTAGGGTTTTGGGCGAAGGAAGCCGATCCATTGCGCACGTTTCTCTGCAAGTATTTGACTAGCTGAATAATTGTCTAAGAACCCCCTGAGATGGCTATTTAAGTTTCAATCTTGACGCTCAGCAACTTTTTGAAATATCGTTTTCCTGCAAATAAATCATCATTTTGATGTTTAGCAATCGTATATGAGCCTCGAGGAATTCAAAAATAAATGCTTCGACAGGCATTATAATTGGTTTCAGCACTTAAAAACTTTAACTTGACCAAATGCTTACCAAATCGAACCTTGTCCTGTTCTGTGTCTTTCTTGCATGCAACCTGGTTGCTCAAGATAACTTTGAAATACCGACAGTTCCCGACGAATCTGTTTTCAAGTTAGTGCCTAAAGACCTCAGCAATACCCCCACTTGGGCTAAGCACATGTATTCCGGAACAGCATCATTCCAGGAAATCACATTGATGAGAGAGGAGTATTGGAGCAACAATACCTATGAGAAAACAATGGATGAACGAAATTTCAAGCATTGGCTGATGCACGTCGAACATCGAGTACGTCCGGACGGTACGATACAAGACGCTGGAGAATGGGCCCTTGAAAAATTCACCACAGGAGGTGGACTTGAAGTTCAATTGAATCCGTCAAACTCAGTAGGTTCTGAAACCACCAACTGGCAACCCATAGGCCCATTTGAAACTTGGAACAATGGATCGGAAGGACATTTCCCGGTTTCTTGGCAATGCAATGTCTATTGCTTTGACCAATGCACGAGCAGTCCGGCGATAGCCATTGCAGGTCTTGAGGGAGGCGATCTGTTCAAAACAAACGATTACGGAATGAATTGGAGTGCTATTACACTTGATGTTCCTGGCATTCGAACGGTGACACAATGTGCAATAGCCCCATCGTCAGCAAATCGAATGTATTTTGTAGTGAGCGAGACGGTTTACGGCACAGAGAACGGCTGTTCTACATGGATAATACTACACGACCTAGAAGAGGGCTCCAAACAAAAGACCGTTCATCCTACCTCTCTAGATGTGGTTTATGTTGCCACAAACAACGGTTTGCAGCGCAGTTTGAATGGCGGTGATAGCTGGGCTACCGTTATCAGTGATAAGACCTGGGACATTCGCTTTCACCCCACTCAACCAACGACAGTATACGCTTTGGTGCATCAAGACACGCCCGAGCGTTGTTCATTTCAACGTTCCGACGACGGCGGCGCTACGTTTACCTTGTACGACGACGGATATTTCACCCCATCAGACCAAGAAGAAGCATTCGACGGTGGTGGTCGATTGGGGGTGACGCCTGCAGACCCAGACCGCGTTTACGTCGGACTCCTCGGAGAAGGCAAAGAAAATGATAGGGGTTGGATTGGACTTTATCGTAGCAACAATAAAGGAGAACTCTGGACCAATCCAAACGGGCAAGATGGGGGTCCTTATAACCTGGAACACCCTAATCTCGCCACAGCGAATATTGATGGAACTAGCGTCAATCAGGGCTTCTATAATTATGGTCTTGCAGTTTCCCACAACGATGCTGACGTGGTTTGGGTCGGAGTGCAGGGCCTAAGTTCTACAGATGATGGTGGAGTCACCTGGAAACGCATTGGCGGATATGACGCATCTACATACGACCTCGGCTGGATACATCCCGACATTCAAGACATTCATGTGCTTGGAGAACATATATGGGTTGCAACAGACGGCGGACTTAACTATAGCAATGACGAACTGTCCACACACGAAAGCAGAAAATACGGAATCTACAACGCGACCCATTGGGGCTATGCTCAAGGTTGGAATTCAGATGTACAAGCCGGTGGTCGCTACCACAATGGCAACATGGGTTTTCGACAGGACTTTGGACTTGGAAACCAATTGAGGCTTGGGGGTGCTGAGAGACCGACAGGATATATAAATCCTTTGGACGACAACATGCTTCACTTCAGCGACATTGGAGATAAGCGACTTCCTGATTCTTTCAGTGGAACGCCTTCGGCAATTCCCAACTTGTCCCTTTATCCCAACGAAGAATATAGCGACTCACGTTCCAGTGAATTGGTCTACGACCCGTTGTATGCTGATTGGATAGCGCTTGGAAAAGAAAGTGTTTTTTACCGTTCTTTCAACAATGGCTGGACATTTGAAGCGTATCACGATTTCGGATCAGGCAAAGTCCTGGAGATTGAACAAGGACGTTCAAATCGGGATTTGTTCTATGCCGTAGTCTATGATGGATCATGCACATTGAATAAATCCACAGACGGCGGAAATACTTGGGAATTGATCAGTGGATTGCCTGCATTTTGGTGGAAAATGGAATTGGCTCTCAATCCAGCGAATGACGATGACGTTTGGGTCATCAAAGCAGACGATGATGATATTCGACGTTCACTGGACGGCGGGGTAACCTGGACCGATTTTGGCGATGGATTGCAAAACGAACAGCTCCGAGATGTGGTTTGCCTCGGCAATGCCGGAACCGTTGTGGTATCCCAAACAAATGCCTTTCATCGGGCAACCGGAGAAAATTCATGGACCTCCTTTGACAGTGGAGCTCCGGCTCTTTGGACTCCGTATGAGTGCATTCCTTTCTACCGAGACGCCGTTCTGCGCGTTGGCGACAAAGGGAAAGGCATTTGGCAAGCCGATTTTCCTTTTGTACCCGCGCCAATCGCTCAACCCATGACGTCAAACCCCGAAGTATTCTGTCCATCAGATACTGTGCGATTTGACTGCCACAGCATCTTGGTTCATGGAGGGGCATCGTGGGCTTGGAACTTCGAGCCAGAGGCAGTCTTCGTTTCTGATTTGGATTCGCGCAATCCCAAAGTCGTTTTCGGTGAAAGCGGCGAATACGACGTGACCTTGACGATAACCGATGCAGAAGGAAATTCCGCCACGCATACCGCAGCGGGTATGGTGCAAGTGGGTGAATCGGGCGACTGTGAGTCTTCCGGGGTTCCAGGACAATCCCTCGCGTGCTTAGGAACCGATGGCTACGGCCTCAGCCACGACCTAGATTTGGAGACAAATACATTCACCGCCATGGCTTGGATCAAACCCGACAGCATCCAAAACCAATTTGCGGGCATTATAATGTCAGACGATCCAAAAGGACTCTTTTTCAAAAACGACAACGAACTGGGTTGCCACTGGCCCAATGGAGCCCACTATTGGGCCAGCGGAATGACCGTGACTCCAGACGAATGGTCACATGTCGCATGGACCGTCGCACCCGACGGGGTTCGTGTTTACCTAAATGGCATCGAAGAGCATCGCAGTTTCAGTCCAGATCTGGCACAACTTGGCGAAATGTTCTTAGGCAGCTATAAAGGTTGGTCTCCCTACAAAATGATTGGATCGATGGACGAAGTCAAAATGTGGAACAGAACCTTGACGATTGAAGAAATACGGGAGCAGCGGCACCTCACAATTCCACAAGAAGTCATTGAATCAGATTCGGATCTAGTCCTGTACTATCAATTCAACGAGGACGTGGCCTATTTGTTCAACAAGAAAGGAATCGGACAGCACGGCTTCTTCAATGGGGCGGCCACTCTTGCCGCTTCACAAGCCGTCGTTGGCTCCGGCGTACTTGACCGTGTCATAGTGAATGGCGAAGGGAGCTATTCGCTCCCTCAGGTTGGCGGTTCACTGGTTGTTCCATCTGGTGCCTCCACTCCTGGTGGGGACGTTGTCATCAATCGCTTAGATCCAGAACCACATGAGCCTCATGAACACACCCTACCACTCGGTTACTGGGTTGTCAACACCTATGGTTCAGGGTCGTTTGATGGGGAAACTTCTTGGACAATCGGTGCACCCGAAGGTTCCCTAGCACCCTGGACTGAAGAACCGGGGAATTTAGCTGTTGTGAACCGCAATGCCAATGGCACCTCAGATTGGTCTGAACCATGCACCTTGACAACTGTAGATGATGAATTGGCGCTCTACCTAGGCAGTTGCGGGGCGCTAACATCCGGGCAATACGCAATGACTTCGGAACTGTGCACTTTAGCCGAGCTAACGCTCGAAATCAACCCAGACGATTATCCTGAGGATATTGGATGGTCATTGGCCAATGAAATCGGCGTCGACATAGCAGAAGGTGCATATCCGCTTGAAAATGGAAATACGCAAGAATTTTGCGTTGATTCGGGTTGTTACACATTCTTGATTACAGACGAATATGGAGACGGGCTGGGAGGTTATGACGGGAGCCCTACGGGTGATTACTCCATGTCAGTGGATGGCAATGTTTTATTCGGTAACGAAGGAAATTACGGGGCTGAAGATCAAAATGTATTTTGTTTAACGTTAGGCTGCATGGACCCCATGGGATGCAACTACAATAGCGAAGCAAACGTCAACGCCAATTGCATTTTTACAGACGGTATTTGTGAAACATGCTCTGGAGAAAACGACGGAACTGGAACGGTTGT
>CAXDQP010000129.1:0-6351 GCA_963991335.1 uncultured Flavobacteriales bacterium | reverse complement strand
AATTGAAGGTGGCAAACATCGAAGTGCTTGGGGATGCAGATCCGGATGAATTTCCAATGCAAATGAAGCGTCATAGCTTGGAATTTTTGAGGGAGAAGGCACATTTGCGGTTTCGGACGAGTACGTTTGGCGCGGTATTTCGGGTCCGCCATGCCTTGAACTTTGCGGTTCATCGCTTTTTCACAGAAGGAGGTTTTTTCCAAATGCACACCCCGATCATCACGGGCAGCGATGCCGAAGGGGCGGGCGAAATGTTTCAGGTGACAACGCTGGACCTGAACAATGTGCCCAAGACAGATGCAGGAGAAGTGGACTTTGAGCAAGACTTCTTTGCAAAGCCTTCCAACTTGACGGTGAGCGGACAATTGGAAGCGGAATTGGGCGCCATGGCGCTGGGCCAAGTCTATACATTCGGGCCCACCTTCCGGGCAGAGAATTCCAATACTTCTCGGCACTTAGCGGAGTTTTGGATGATTGAGCCAGAGGTCGCTTTTGCGGATTTGAAAGACAACATGGATTTGGCTGAAGATTGCCTCAAGTTCGTTTTGAAGGATGTTCTCGATCGGTGCGACGAAGATTTGGCCTTTTTGGAAAACCGAGAAGCGCAATCCGAAAAATCCCTGCCCCAGGACCAACGCCATGACGCACCCTTGCGGGAGCGATTGCAGGCCGTTGTGGACGCGCCTTTTCAGCATGTGACTTACACGGAAGCAATTGAACTCTTGCAGCGATCCAAGCCATACAAAAAGAAGAAATTCAAGTACCCCGTTGAATGGGGAGTCGATTTGCAAAGTGAACACGAACGTTGGTTGGTCGAGAAACACTTCAACGGACCGGTGATCATCACGGATTACCCCGCAGGGATCAAGGCATTTTACATGCGTCAAAATGAAGATGGGAAAACCGTCGCGGCGATGGATGTTTTGGTTCCTGGAATCGGCGAAATCATCGGCGGTAGCCAGCGGGAAGAACGCTTAGATCGCCTGAAGGTGAAATGCGCCGAATTCAATATTCCCGAAGAGCATGTCTGGTGGTACTTGGATACCCGTCGCTTTGGTTCGGCCAAGCACGCGGGATTTGGCATGGGTTTTGAAAGGTTGGTGATGTATGTGACTGGAATGACCAACATCCGAGACGTGATTCCATTTCCGAGAACCCCTCAAAACGCAGCGTTTTAATCCAACCGAGCCATGCTCAAACAATCCCTTCAACAGAAACTGCTTCAAAAGCTATCTCCTCAGCAGATTCAGTTGATGAAGTTGTTGCAACTTCCTACCACGGAGTTGGAGGTGAGGATCAAGGAGGAATTGGAAGCCAATCCAGCATTGGAAGAAGGACAGGAAAAGGAAGAATGGGAGGACGAGGCGAAGGAGGTCGCGGATGACGAGGGGAGTGAAGCATTGGACGAATTCGATTTCGACGAATACTTGGATGATGAGACGCCGGATTACCGATTGAGTGCTCACAATCATGGAGCGGACATTGAAGACAAGACTGTTCCCTTCTCGGGTGGAGCGACTTTTTTTGAGCGGTTGCGGGACCAATTGGGTTTGTTGGATATACTCCCAGAGACCAGGGATTTATCGGAGCATATTATTGGGAATTTGGATGAAGCGGGCTACTTGAGGCGTGACTTAGAGAGCATTGTGAATGATTTGGCCTTCACCGTGGGCATTTCTGTAGAGCGTGAAGCCTTGGAAGAAGCGTTGGCTGTGATTCAACAATTGGACCCTGCGGGAGTCGGTGCCCGAAACCTGCAGGAATGCCTGGTGCTGCAGTTGCGCCGAAAATTTGAAAATGGTTCGGGATCGAAGTTGGTTCGCCGCCTTTCCCAGCGGTTGGGCCTTGAAATTCTCGAACATCACTTCGAATCATTTTCCAAAAAACATTACTCCCGCATTCAGAAGAAATTAGACATTGATGTGGAGTCATTGCGGGATGCTTTGGATGAAATAACGCAGCTCAACCCCAAACCAGGCAATTCCGGTTCGGAATCCAGCCGGGGTTCAGCAGTACAAATTGTTCCTGACTTTCTTTTGTCCATTGAAGACAACGAATTGCGGTTGCAATTGAATCAGCGCAATGCGCCAGAATTGCGAATTTCTCCAATGTACAAGGAGATGATGGCCACGTACGCAAGCGGGGCCAAGGCAAATGCGCAACAGAAGGATGCATTGGCTTTTGTGAAACAGAAGGTGGATTCGGCCAAGTGGTTTGTGGATGCAGTTGTTCAGAGGCAACGCACATTGACCATTACAATGCAGGCCATTGTGGACCGACAACAGGCGTACTTCATGTCCGGTGACGAGACCGATCTTCGTCCGATGATTTTGAAGGACATTGCCGATGAGGTGAAGATGGATATCAGTACGGTTTCCAGGGTCGCCAACAGTAAGTATGTGCAGACTCCATATGGAACCTTTTTATTGAAGTCCTTCTTCAGCGAAAGTTTGACCACTGAAACCGGCGAAGAAGTGAGCTCGCGGGAAGTGAAAAAAATCCTTGAAGAGGCGATCGAAGCTGAGAATAAGCGCAAGCCGCTCTCCGATGAGAAATTGAGCAAGGTGCTTAACGATAAGGGGTACAACATCGCTCGCCGAACGGTGGCCAAATACCGGGAACAGCTCGGATTGCCAGTGGCGCGCCTGCGAAAGGAACTGGGATGAGCACCGCCAAAGTTGAGACCCTGCCATTTTGGGCCCGCATCGTTTCCACGATGTTTCATCCTTTTGTCATGCCCACGGTGACATTGGTTTTGCTGTTTTTATCGGACGGTTACCTTCATTCCATGCCGCAGGTGTTTGTGTACATGTTGGTGGTGGTTTTGGTCAATACGATGGCGCCAGCGCTTTCTCTTTATTTGCTATACCGTCGCGGGCATTTGAGTGATTTGGAGATTCGATCACGCGGCGAACGCACCTTGCCTTTTTTGATTGTTCTGGCCTACTTCGTGCTTACCTACATTTTGCTAATTACGAGCCCAGCCTTGTATGTTCCATTTGTTTACTTGGACATGTGGATGGGTTTGATGGCATCATTGGCCATTGCACTGGTCATTACGCGTTGGTTCAAAATCAGCATGCACATGCTCGGGCAAGGGGGAGCGCTGGGGAGTATTATGGGGCTGCAGGCCTTGCAATTGGTTCCCAATTGGGAGCTTAACGCAATCCTTCTGCTCATCGCGGGATTCGTCGGTTTTGCTCGAATCGAATTGGCGGTACACCGGCACGTGGAGGTCTACTGTGGCTACCTGCTGGGCTTCACGGTTTGCTACCTTTCCGTTGTGCTCGGATTGGGAGCTTGAGTTGCGTTAAGACTCAGCTTTCGGTCAGCTTTTGCTGCCACTTCCAAGCATCGCGCAAAGCTTCTTCCAAGCTCAATTCGCACTTCCATCCCAATGTGTGTTCGGCTTTTTCAGGGTTGGCGTAAATGGCAGTAACGTCACCTGCACGCCGGGCGCCAAATGCATAAGGCACTGCGATATCATTGGCTTTTTCAAAAGCGGCAATGACCTGACTGACGCTTTTTCCTTTGCCTGTTCCCAGGTTAAAGGCTTCACAAGATGCTGGATTGGACTGCAGCCAATGGATGGCGGCCACGTGGGCTCGTGCAAGATCCATTACGTGGATGTAGTCGCGGATGCATGTCCCGTCTTCCGTGGGGTAATCGTTGCCGAATACAGTCAGCGGACCGCGCGTTCCTGCAGTCGCTTGTGTCAGGTAAGGAATGAGGTTGTTGGGATGGCCCAACGGCAATTCCCCAATTGCCGCAGATGGATGGGCTCCAATCGGATTGAAATAGCGCAGCAAGCAAGCGGAGAGGGGCATGCTGCTGTCGAAAGCATCCGTAATCAGCCTTTCGCACGCCTGTTTGGTATAGCCATAGGGCGACTCTGCCGGTAAAATGGGCGCGTGCTCGTCTACGGGGATTGCATCCGGCTGTCCGTAAACAGTGCAACTGCTTGAGAATACCAGGTTCGAGACACCTGAAGTCGTCATTGCTTCGAGCAATGAAACCGTAGACCCGATGTTATTGTCAAAGTAATCCAACGGTTTTTCCGTGCTCTCACCCACGGCTTTGAAGGCTGCGAAATGAATAACTCCGGCGATTTCCCCATCAGAAGCGCAAGTCTCAATCGCATGGGCCAGTTCCGCCTTGGATCGGCAATCCACTTCAAAAAGCTGAGGTTTTTCCCCAATGATGCGTGCGATTCCATCAAGCACCTCCGGTTTCGAATTCGAGAAGTTGTCAAATATGATGGGACTGAAGCCTGCTTCATGCAACGCAACAACGGTGTGTGATCCAATGTATCCAGCCCCCCCAGTCACTACAACTTTTTGATTCGTCATGCAGCAAAGTTACACCACCTGAGAAAAGAATGGGAGACGCAACCTGCGCGTTGATTTTCTCGTAGAATGGTCATGGTCAATGCCCTCACACACGCGCACTTATCTTCAATGATGCAAGGGAACTCTTCCCTTGTAGCAGATTTAGTGGATCATTTTGTGATCCATACACCGCTGATCATAGATCGGTTTGAGTCTCAGTTGCAAGCGGATGATTGGAACGGACTTTACGGAACCTCCCTCCGATTGATGTCCAGTTTTCGACTCATGCAAGAGCACCGGTCGATTGAATTGTTGAATGCGCTGAATGAAGCCAGTGTCTGCGCCATGAACCGTCGCGAAAAGGACCAACTTTGCGGAAAATTAAGGAGTGTTGTGTCGGAATACGTTTGAGCATTTAGCTTGAGGTAGTCCATGCTGTGGGGTGTATTTTTACCCCATGAATCATGACAAATATGCCGCGGATTCCGACGCCCTAAAGTCACGAGGGTGGACCTCGGAATCCGTTGAAATCCAACGCGAACAATTGGCTTCGGGTTGTCAACCTGTCGCAGCTGTTTCTGCCTGTGAAGCAGGTGATGGAATCGATGCTTTGAATCTTGAGGAGCGCAATACAGCAAGAGCAGCATTGACACACTCGATGGCGAATGGAGCGAAATGGATGCGATTTGTTCCGGCTTCTGGGGCAGCTTCTCGCATGTTTGCAGGAATCCGAGAGCCGCGGGAAGCGTCCATTGAAGCGCAATTGCAATTGGAGGCTCCTCATTTTCCTTTTTGGTCAGTTGATCAGAAACAACAATTGACGAATTTACCGGCGTCCGAGCGACCCGGACAAGCAGCCCTGTGGATGTTGCACGATGAGTCGGGCTGGAGTCGACTGCCCAAAGGAATGATTCCATTTCATCTATCGGAAGAAGGAGGCGCGCTAAACTCATTTCAAGAACATGTTACGGAATGGCGGCAATTGATGGGCAATGCTGCACTGCACTTTACAGTTCCAGGACCTTTTCAAAAAGAAATCCAGTCGATCTTGGATGCTACAAATCACAGAAGCATCACGACTTCTGTCCAGCATCCCTCTACCGATACTGTAGCGTGGGATTTGGAAAAGCAGGAACTCGTGCGCCAACCCCATGGGGGCTTGTTGTTCCGTCCGGGCGGACATGGGGCGTTGTTGCAGAACCTCAATAGGGTGGATGCGAATTTTATTTGTGTGCGCAACATCGATAATGTAGTTCCTGCATCCCGCATGGCTGCGCGCAATGAAGAACAGGCCATTTTGATGGGAGAGTGCGCTCGGCTAACGCATGAGCGCAACGCGCGAATGGCGGCCTTGGTGTCCGGCCAATCCAACGCAGTTCAAAATGCCATCGATTGGTTAACCGCATTCGATAAAAATGCCCATGAGCATGCGACAGATGCAGCTTCATGTTTGCAAGCCCTCGACCGTCCGCTTCGGGTGGCAGGAATGGTGCGAAATACAGGAGAGCCTGGCGGCGGTCCATTCTGGGTCAAGCACGCGAACGGGCTGATTTCACCGGGAATTGTGGAGTCAGCAGATCTCCCGGATCAAATGAAGGGAAAGGGGTCGCATTTCAATCCGGTTGATCTTATTTGCAGTGTTCAAAAGCCGAATGGAGAAGGTGCCTATGACTTAAATGATTTTGCAGATCCGAAAATGTTCTTCACGGCACAAAAGAAATGGAATGGAAAGTCCATTCGAATCCTCGAACGACCAGGACTTTGGAATGGCGGAATGGCACATTGGCTCACCCGGTTTGTGGAAATGCCAAACACAACGTTTGCCCCAGTAAAAACGGTGATGGATTTGTTGAAACCGGAGCGGCAGATATGACCAATGCACCGCTGCATAAATGAAAAAAGGCCACCCGAACGGGTGGCCTTTTCTCTGTGAATATTTTGTGCGGGTCAGTGCTTCATAATGGTCTGATTGAACACGCGTTTGTCGTTCAGGATGCGCAAGGCATAGGCACCGGGGTTCAAG
>CAXDQP010000128.1:0-6408 GCA_963991335.1 uncultured Flavobacteriales bacterium | reverse complement strand
ACACTAGATCGCTCGTCGGCAGCGTCAGATGTGTATAAGAGACAGCCCATTGAGGTGACGGAAGTTTATTTGGATGCTGCGGAAAAAAGACAGGAACGAAAACACGTGGTGGACACCGATGAAGGTGTGCGCCGCGAATCCTCCGAGGCGGGGCTCGCACGATTGCGCCCTGTTTTTGCACAAGGCGGAAGCGTCACCGCAGGCAACAGTTCCCAAACCTCGGACGGCGCAGCCTTCGTGCTTGTCGTTTCGGAAACAATGCTCAAGGAATTGAACGTTGAGCCCATCGCCCGCTTGGCGAGTTACCATGTAAGCGGTCTTGAGCCCCGCATCATGGGGGTTGGGCCAATTCATGCCGTTCCCGAAGCGCTTCGGAAAGCGGGACTGACTAAAAATGACTTGGGTGCAATTGAATTGAACGAAGCCTTTGCTTCTCAATCCGTTGCCGTATTGAAGGAACTTGACCTCGACCCCGAGCGGGTGAATCCGAATGGCGGCGCGATTGCACTGGGGCATCCACTCGGATGCACCGGCGCGAAGCTAACCGTGCAAATGATGAATGAATTGCACCAACGCAAGTCGCGTTACGGGATGGTCACCATGTGCGTTGGCACCGGACAAGGAGCCGCAGGAGTTTTCGAAATGATGAACGTTTAATTAGGTAGTAATATGTCTGATCAATCAAAGGCCTTGCGCGGAGGCGAATTTTTAATCCGCGAAACCACAGCAGACGCTATTTTCATTCCAGAAGAATGGACGGAAGAGCAGCTGATGATGAAACAAATGACGCTGGATTTTGTCGAGCAGCGCATCATCCCCAACCTGGAACGCATCGAACAGCAAGAGGAAGGACTCGTTCCCCAATTGATGGAAGAGGCGGGAGAATTGGGACTCATCGGCAGCTCTGTGCCCGAAGATTTGGGAGGAATGGGGTTGGATTTCAAATCCACCATGCTCATTACCGAAGCCATCGGTGGAGCGCATTCGTTTAGCGTCAGCTTCAGCGCACATACCGGGATTGGCACACTGCCCATCCTTTACTACGGAAATGACGCACAAAAAAAACAGTGGATTCCAGGATTGGCCTCTGGACAGCTCAAAGGATGTTATTGCCTCACCGAGCCCAGCGCCGGATCGGATGCCAACAACGGAAAAACCACAGCCAAACTCACCGAAGATGGGATGCACTACCTCATCAATGGACAGAAAATGTGGATTACAAACGGCGGCTTCGCCGATGTAATGATTGTCTTCGCCAAAATTGATGATGACGAAAACCTTACCGCGTTTATTGTCGACGGCCACGCCGAAGGGATTTCGAAAAATCCAGAAGAAAAAAAGATGGGCATCAAGGGCTCATCCACGCGTCAAATCTTCTTCAATGACGTGAAAGTTCCCGTCGAAAATTTGCTCTACGAACGACAAAAAGGTTTTAAAATCGCGGTCAATATCTTGAACATCGGTCGCATCAAATTGGGAGGAGCCGTGCTCGGCGCTGCCAAAGATGCTTGTACCCACGCCGTGCGGTATGCCAATGAACGCGAGCAGTTTGGACGACCCATTTCAAAATACGGAGCCATCCGATACAAGCTGGCTGAGAGCGCCATTCGATTGTTTACCAAAGAGTCTGCTCTTTATCGCGCCACACAAAATATCGACGATGCGATTGCAGCGCTCAAAGCAGGTGGCATGGAGCACGGCGAGGCGACCTTAAAAGGAATTGCAGATTTCGCACCGGAATGCGCGATGATGAAAGTCTTGGGCTCGGAAGTATTGGATTACGTTGTGGACGAAACGGTCCAAATACATGGAGGCATGGGATACAGCGCGGAGACACGCGCCGAATTGGCCTACCGTGATGCCCGAATCAATCGAATTTTTGAAGGAACGAATGAGATCAATCGCATGCTCACCGTGGACATGATCCTCAAGAAGGCCATGAAAGGTGAAATCGATCTCATGACGCCTGCAATGGCGATTTCGTCGGAATTGACCGGTGTGCCCGATATGACGCCGCCACCCACTGATCTGTTCGAAAAGCAACTTCAGTATGTTCGAAATTTCAAAAAAGCCATTCTCCTGGTAGCGGGATCAGCGGCTCAAAAACTCATGATGAGTTTGGCAAAGGAGCAAGAAATACTCATGAACATTGCCGACATGGCCATTTGGGCGTACACCGCAGAGTCAACGATTTTGCGGGTTCAAAAACTACGCGGATTGCGCGGGAACGACGCCGATTTGAGCGTTCAAGAGGCGATCATGCGCGTCTATACCTACCAAGTTTCGGAATGGATTCACAGCGCTGGCAAAGAGGCCTTGCTCGCATTCGCGGAAGGCGATGAACTGAAGATGATGCTGATGGGCATGAAGCGATTTGCCAAAACTGAAGACTTTAACACCAAGGAGGCAAGGCAATTGATCGCAATGCATTTGATCGAGAAGAACGAATACGGACTTTGATTCGGTTAGGCTCGAAATATGCGTCAACGAACCGGGTGAATTCTTTGTTGAAATCAAACGAAAATTCGTGCACTTCGGAGGCGAGTGTGCAGGTACTTTTGTGGCATGGCAAAAAAGAAAAGCACCATTACGAAAGCCTCGGAGAAATTCCTAGCGGCCTACCTGAATAACGCAAGCCCAACGGGCTTTGAAAGCAGTGGTCAACAGCTTTGGCTGGACTACATACGCCCGTATATCGACGAGCACATGGTCGACACCTACGGCACAGTGGTAGGCGTCATCAATCCGGACGCGCCGTACAAAGTGGTCATCGAAGCACATGCCGACGAAATCAGCTATTTCGTGCATTACATCACGTCGGACGGCTACATCTATTTGAAGCGCAACGGAGGCAGTGACCATCAAATTGCACCTTCAAAACGCGTGGATATTCACACGCCGAAAGGCATCGTAAAAGGGGTTTTTGGATGGCCCGCCATTCATACTCGAACCGCAGGGAAAGAAGAAGCTCCGAGCATGAAGAACATTTTCCTCGATGTCGGCGCAAAGGACAAAAAGGAAGTAGAAGCCATGGGCATTCACGTCGGCTGTGTCGTCACCTATGAAGACCAATTCATGGTCCTGAACAAGGACTGGTACGTCGCGCGGGCATTGGACAACCGCGCCGGTGGATTTATGATTGCGGAAGTAGCACGATTGCTGCATGAGCAGAAAATCAAATTGCCCTTCGGACTCTACATCACCAATTCAGTGCAAGAGGAAATTGGTCTGCGTGGTGCTCAAATGATTGCGGAACGCATTCAACCCGATGTGGCCATCGTCACCGATGTGACGCACTGCACGCACACTCCCATGATGAATAAGATTGAAAATGGAGATGTGGCAGCGGGAAAAGGTCCAGGGGTGACCTATGGGCCGGCTGTGCAGAACAACCTGCTGCAGCGGATCATCGACACAGCGGACGCTCAAAAGATTCCGCTCCAGCGCATGGCAGCAAGCCGTTTCACGGGAACCGACACCGATGCATTCGCTTATTCCAACAAAGGAGTAGCCAGCGCTCTCATCAGCTTACCATTGCGCTACATGCACACCACCGTGGAAATGGTGCCACGCGATGACGAAGAAAATTGCATCCACCTCATCTTGGCCACGTAGCAGAACATCAAAAAGGGAGAGGATTTCAAATACATCAAGTAAATCAAAGGCCGCGCTGTACAATCATTCTGTCAGCAGGCGATTGATTTCGATGGCGTTGCGATTGATTTCTGCGGTCTGTTCCGCATTCAAGTTTGGAGCCTGGTCTGTGATCCGCTGAATCCTCAGCGCCATGGCCCGGGCTTCCTGCATCTTATGCAATAGGACTTCGCCTCGGCTGGAGACGGCCTTGTGCTCATGAAACAACATCGATGCTTCATTCACCATTTCCTTGAGTTCCGATTCATTCCAAGGTTTGGCTATGTACTTGTAAATCTGCCCCTTGTTAATGGCATCAATGACAGCGTCGATGTCTGCATGCCCCGTGAGCAACATGCGGATCGGATCGGGAAAGTCTGGCATAATCAATTCGAAAAACTCCACCCCGCTCAGGGTCGGCATTTTCTGGTCAGATATGATGACCTCAATGGGCTGTTCACGCAAGATCCTCACCGCTTCGGTAGGCTCGGTGGTTACATGAACATGAAAATCACGTCGAAATGCGGCCCGAAATGCTGTCAGGTTGTGCAGTTCATCGTCCAAATACAATACGTTGATCATAACGGAAATCGAATAATAAATTCTGTACCAATGCCTTCTTCTGTCTCTACTTCCACCTCCGCATTGTGGTCACTCAAGATGCCCATGACAATGCTTAATCCCAACCCTGTACCTTCCCCTACTGATTTTGTTGTGAAGAAAGGATCAAAAATTTGGGACTTGACGGCTTCTGACATCCCGATTCCACGGTCCTTAATTCGCACCTCAATCCACGACTGACCAATGCTCTCTACCTGGCTCGAGGAAATCTCCACGATTCGCTCTTCTATGGACAATCCAGTGGCTTCCATGGATTGTGCTGCGTTGGTGATGATGTTCATGAACACCTGATTCAATCGTCCGGGTTGACAGCTGACCAATGGCAATTCTTCACCCATATTGGCTTCGACCACTGCTTGATCTTTCAAATTGCTCCTCAAAACGATGAGGGTTGATTCCAGGAGTTCATTGATTTGTGCCGTGGTAAAGTTGTCGCCATCCATCCGACTGAAGATCCGTAGGCCTTTCACAATCTCCGACGTCCGTTTTGTGCCGTCTTCAATTCCGTGGAGAAGCTCTTCAATTTCTTTCTGGGTAAAGTCTATGTCCAGTTTACCGAACATTTCCTTCAATTCGGTCAAAGCGACAAAAAGCTCTGGATCAGCGGGGTCCAGTGCTTTAAATCTATCAATGACCTGATTCAAATCCTCAAAATCTCGTCGCAGGGACTGCGCACTAGAGGCAACAAAATTGATGGGGTTGTTCAACTCGTGGGCAATGCCCGCCGTTAATTGACCGATGGAGGCAAATATAAAACAATGAACCAATTGCTGCTGAGCGGATTGCAAAACAACCAGTGTGTCCTTCATGCTGCTGTTGGCATTTTCCAACGCTGCGGTCCGTTTGGCCACCCGTTCTTCCAAGACCGTGTTCTGTTCGCGGACCATTTGCTCGTTCAACTGGGAAACACGCAATTGCTCTTCGCGGGCATTCACCGTTTCTCGCTTCAATTGGTTGATGCGACTCGCAAGGGCTAAACTCAGCACGACCACCTCGATCGCACTTCCCATTGGGAGTGCATAAAACGTCCACGCATTATATGGAATCACACCGGCGTCCTTCAAGACAAAAACCACCACTGCAAGAATGAAGACGGTGAAGGCCAATAGAAAGTACTTCGCAGGGCTGTAGCCCTTCCGCATCGTGATAATGGTTCCCGGTATGAAAAAGAAAATCGCCGCAGCACAGAAGTTGATCAGCTGATAACTCCATTCCAATCGCCCGATCAACGCCAAGCCGAGGGCCAGCAAATAAAGTATGAAATAGCCATTCAAAAGCTTATTGAGCCAAGGCACGTATCGGCTCAAACGCAGGAAATTTTGGACAAATACAATCGTGGTAATCCCACTAAAAACGCCAAACAAGTGGGTGAGACGCAAATTCAACCATGGCCAGCCGTCAACGCCAAAAATGGGTGCGTATCCATTGAGCACCAGCTGCGTGCCACCAATGGCAAAAATGAATAGCACGTATTCGAGGTAGCTTCGATCACCAATACTCAAAAACAAGAATAGATTGTACAAGAGCATCACCAGCATGACGCCTGCATAAAGCGCAAATAGCACATCCCGTTGATGGGCATCTTCCAGTACTTTTCGTGGTCCAGAGATGCGGAGGGGAATGATCATGGGCTTATTGGAATGCATGCGAAACAGTGCGTGCAACTCATTGCATTCCACCAATGGCACGGGAAATGATGGATATGTACCAAATTGGTGCCCCTCGGATGGGGTGTTCATTACACCTCCCGGGTAACTGGCAATGATTTTTCCGTCGCACACCATAAAGCATGTCAAGTCGTCAATTCCAGCATTTTGAATTTCAATCAATTTGCCATTTTCCGTCATGGGGTCCAATGTCAGGCGCATCCATTCGGCCCCTTCCCCCATTCCCAAGTTGGGAACCAATTGATCAAAGGCGACCCATTGGTCAGAAGTAGCAACCGTCTCCACCTCCAACAATTCCAAGTAATAATCTTCGGGCAAATACTCCAGTCGGGTCCCGATGAACTATTGAGCTTGAACTGAAAAAGTTGAAATCAAAAAGAATAGAAGCGACGCAGTGCGACAGCAACGCGCTGCACAAGGATGGACAGGAGCGCGTTCCATCATCACACCTCGATACGGAACTTGAGCTCTAAATCACCCTTGGGAC
>CAXDQP010000127.1:0-6422 GCA_963991335.1 uncultured Flavobacteriales bacterium | reverse complement strand
CAGGTGTCGCACCGCCACGAAACTGCCTTGGAAGCCATCGACGATTCAGAGACCGCATTGGGCCAAAACGGAGCCATAGGATACCGAAAATTCATTAGCCTCTATTCCCTGGGTCGGCAAGTAGCAGCGTTTGAATTTCTGGAGCACCTGCTCGTCCACCACTTTGACGAAGCACAAAATTTAATCGACTTATTTCCAGCGCTTGCCAATGATGCGCGCTTTGTAAAACGCCTCGAGCGTTTTAAACCTTAATGATATGTTTGACATTTCACATTTACCGGAACGGACTTCACGCCCGCGCCAAAATGGCCTCACCATGGTCATGGACAAAGGACTCAGCCTCCGGCAAGCTGAAGATTTAATCGAAACAGGGGGCGACCTTGTGGACTTTCTAAAATTGGGATTCGGCACTTCCATTGTCACGCCCAAAGTGGCTGAAAAAACCAAGCTCTATCGTGATGCAGGTTTCGATGTGTATTGCGGCGGAACCTTGTTTGAAGCATTTTACGTGCGCAATGAATTGGACAACTACTTGCGCTACATTGACAAGATGGGCATACAGTGCCTTGAAGTTAGCGATGGCTCGATGGTCATCCCGCACGATGAAAAATGCGAGCTTATTTTGAAGCTCAGCAAGAACTACAACGTACTTTCAGAGGTCGGCTCCAAAGAAGAGGGAATTCTGATCAGTCCTTCGAAATGGATTCGCATGATGAGCAATGAGCTTCAAGCAGGTAGCTTCAAGGTCATCGCGGAAGCGCGAGAAAGCGGCAACGTAGGAATTTACCGGCCGAATGGCAGCGCGCACGTTCAATTGATCAAGCGGATTCTAGCCAATGTAGCGTTGGAAGACATCCTTTGGGAAGCGCCTAAAAAACCACAACAAGTTTGGTTTTTACGCCAGTTTGGCGCCAATGTCAACCTTGGAAACATCGGACCGAATGACCTCATCCCACTGGAATGCTTGCGGTTGGGATTGCGTGGCGATACGTTTTTTGAACATTTGCCCGAAGAATTGGCCGATGGCAAGCGTCTTTCCGTTGAGGAAGTCACAGAAGAAGATTGACTCCAATCCCGAGAAGCCACTGATCCGGCCATATTTTCACCATCCATTACCGCACCGATACACTTTGTGAAATGAACACAATTGTACCCGTCATATCGCCAGAGAAAATGAAACAGTGGCGCGACAGCAAATCTGATTTCATTCTTTTGGACATTCGTGAGGCACATGAAATTAGCATTAGCAGACTCTGTGATTTCCACATTCCTATGGCTTTCTGCCTGACACGGCAGGCGGAAATTCCGCGGGACGTTCCTGTCGTAATTTACTGCCGCTCTGGGGCACGTTCAGCCGCCACCGTGAGTGCGCTCTGCACAAAACACGGTTTTGAAAACCTCCACAGCCTCGAAGGGGGAATCACGGGGTGGGCGAAGGCCTTTGACCCTGCAATGGAAATTGGATGAACCGTGAAATGATCCACTCCAAACGCAAATCAACTAAGGACTTTGCAGGGCTTTACCTTCGGGGAATTGCCATGGGCGCAGCCGACCTCGTCCCGGGAGTCTCTGGCGGAACCATCGCCCTCATCACCGGCATCTATGATGAACTTCTCGGATCGATATCAGCGATTCACCCGCGCATGGTCGTGGGAATCTTCAGGGGCGATTGGAAATCCACCTGGACCGCCATCAATGGTAATTTCTTGTTGGTCCTTGCCATGGGCATCGGCACAAGCGTCATTGGACTCTCCAGCCTCCTCCACCATTTGCTACAGGAGCACAAGACCTTGCTGTACTGTTTCTTTTTTGGTTTGGTATTTGCCTCCATTCCCTTTGTCGGTCGCGAAATCAAATCGCGAAATTTTCAAGCGGCCTTGGCGTTCATTATTGGCACAGCGGTCGCCTTCGGGATCAGCTCCATGCCCGTTGCCCAGAATGAACCCTCGTCGTTGTTTCTTTTTGGTGCAGGAGCCTTGGCTGCCTGTGCGATGATTCTGCCGGGGATTTCTGGCAGCTTTATCTTGTTATTGCTGGGTGCTTATGCGGCGGTCATTGGCGCCGTCAAATCGTTCGACTTGGTCCGCATTGCGATCATCGCAAGCGGGGTCATCACCGGATTGCTGCTCTTCAGCAAATTGCTCAAGTGGACCCTTGAGCGGCATTACAATGCACTCATCGCACTGCTCACAGGCTTCTTGTTCGGTTCGTTGCGTGCCATCTGGCCTTGGAAAGAGAAGGTGGAATTGCTGTACACCCACAGTGATGGCCGGCAGACGTGGTCGGAAGCCTTGAGCTGGCCCGGGGACTTAGCCTTTCCTGCGCTAGCAAGCGCCAGCTTTTGCGCATTCCTTGGTGTCGGAA
This sequence comes from uncultured Flavobacteriales bacterium, assembly GCA_963991335.1. Lineage (GTDB taxonomy): Bacteria > Bacteroidota > Bacteroidia > Flavobacteriales_D > Sanyastnellaceae > UA16. The sequence goes on along the minus strand of CAXDQP010000127.1, from coordinate 4,058 downwards.
TCGTCGTGCTCATGAACCGATTTTCCACCCCATCGCATGACGCTTGATCCCGTTCGATTGGGCTTGCTCGGCCAATCCCTTTCCCACTCGCACTCCCCTGCGCTGTTCGCCGAAAAATTCAAACGAGAAGGATTGGCGTCCGCGCGTTATTCCCTATTCGAATTGGATGGGATTGCTCAATTTGAGAAATGGATCAAAACCGTTGAAGCCCAGCACGGCACCTTGGCAGGGTTGAATGTGACGGTCCCGTACAAAGAATCCATTGTACCCTACCTCTCTGACTTGACCCTCGAGGCCCAATCCATCGGTGCGGTGAATGCAATCAAGCCGCTGTCCGATGGAACCTGGATGGGCCACAACACGGATTCTGCTGGCTTCCTCAACAGCATTCGTCCCTTTCTTCGCTCGGAGCACGAGCGTGCGCTGATTATCGGGAATGGAGGAGCCGCCAAAGCAGTGCGTCATGGACTCATAGGCCTTGGCATTCAAGTCGCCCATGTGACTCGACGCGAGGTGCCTTGGCAATCCGTCCGATTTGATGCGTTAAGCGCTGAGGCAGTAGCGCACCATAAACTCATTGTCCAATGCACGCCCGTTGGAACGTATCCCAATACAGATGAGTGCGTGCCATTCCCTTGGCAAGGGGTGACTCCAAACCACCTTGTTGTGGACCTGATCTACAATCCTGCGGAAACTCAATTTCTGCGAGAAGCGCGAAAAATGGGCGCTGAAACCATGAATGGCAAAGACATGCTTCATGCCCAAGCAGAAGCTGCATGGCAATGGTGGCGCAGTTGAACCATTGCGTGCTGTGTATCTTTGAACTGTGAGCGACCACTTACCCCCAACGGAACAAGCCGGAATGCATGAGGACTTAGATGCGATGAGCATTGGAGACCTCGTCGGCAACATGCATGCGCAAACAACCGCCGCTTCCGCTGCAGTGGAAGCGTGCTTGCCCGCGATTCAGGATTTTCTAGAAGCCCTCGTGCCGCGCATGCGTCGTGGTGGGCGACTGTTTTACATTGGCGCCGGGACCAGCGGGCGATTGGGGATTTTGGACGCCAGTGAATGCCCCCCAACCTTTGGTGTGGACCCAGAGGTCATTCAAGGATGGATTGCCGGAGGAGATGGCGCGCTGCGCGTCGCAGTAGAAGGTGCAGAAGACGATTTTGCAGGAGCTTGGAAAGATTTGGCACAGGCAAAGCCAAACCCGAATGATACGCTGATGGGAATTGCCGCTTCCGGGCGCACACCTTATGTACTTGGAGGCATCCAGCAGGCGAATGACGCGGGGCTGATGACCGCTTGCATCACCTGCAATCCGGCCACCCAATTGGCCGCCATCAGCCACCATCCCATAGAGGCCATTACGGGTCCTGAATTCGTCACGGGCAGCACCCGACTCAACGCAGGCACGGCAACGAAGCTCATCCTGAACCTGATCAGCACGGCGGCAATGGTGCAGCTCGGCCATGTCAAAGGAGCATCCATGGTGGACATGAAACTGTCAAATGCCAAATTGGTCGAACGCGGCATCCGCATGATACAAGCTGCAACCGAGACAAGCGTGGACAAAGCCAAACAGGCACTTGAGGAATGTGGAAGTGTGCGGAAGGCCATTCATCAAATCAAGGGAGATGCACACGCTTGAACCCTACTTCGCTTGGCGCAATCATTATGTGGCCAGCAGTGATCCGCGCAGTCCGTTTTTCGAACGCACCTATAGCGAATTCGAATACTCCACTAAAATTTACAATTACTTCATCCATCCGCAATGGGATTCCATTCAATCGCAAACCTTGTTTTGCAAAATCCTCTTTGCAGATTATGATGAACGGTTTGCCATCATTGAATTCATTGGTGAGTGGAACGACTGCTTATTCAATGATATCATGCAATTGAAGCGGGAGGTCATCGACGTCTTGATCGCCGAAGGCATCAACCGGTTCATTCTCATTGGCGAAAACATCCTCAACTTCCATTTCGGAGATGATTGCTACTACGAAGAGTGGTTCGATGAAGTCACGGACGATGATGGATGGATCGCCCTCCTCAATTTTCGTGACCATGTACTCGAGGACATGAAAAGCATCGATCTTGACAGCTATTTTGTGCTGGGTGGTGAATTGAATGAAGTCGGATGGCGCACACTGACGCCTGCGCACTTGTTAGAACGCATTGAAGATTGCGTCAATCAACGATTGGGGTTGATCGGCTGAACCAGCATCGCGACTCGGCTTTTAAAACCCTTCAATCGCCCCCAGACCAAACAATGCGAAGTCCATCCGCACAGGATCTTCCGCGTCCACTTGTCGCAGTCCGGCCATCAATTCCTCCACAGCACGCCAGTCATTGGCGTTTCGCTGCAGCAACCCCAACTTCCTGCCCACATTTCCGGTGTGCACATCCAATGGAACCATCAGTTGCCGTGGTTCAATCGACTTCCAGATCCCAAAATCCACTCCCCGTCCGGACGGCCGAACCATCCATCGCAAAAACATATTCATGCGCTTCGTTGCGGATCCCCGGGCGGGGGTTGCTACGTGTTTTCGAGTCCGCCCAGCTTCAAAGCCCCGTTTCGCAGCCGCCGCGAAAAAGCGATCGTGAAACACCTCCAAATGTGGCTGGACCGAACGTCCGTTTCGCAACGCTCGATCATCGGGCAGAAAAACAGCTTCCAAGCCCCCGTGCTCCATCAACAGTTCTTGCAAGGCGTGCATAAATAAAAGTGCATCACGCGGCTGAAAGGTGCGGTGCACGAAGCCTTGACTCGTCGCCTCCATCTCACTTGCACTCGCCGATTCTAAAAACTGCCGTGGTGCATGGTCCATTCGGGCAATCCATTCGTGGGCATTCCTTTTGATGGTCATCCGTTGCCCCCAGGCCAGCGTAGCCGTTAAAAAAGCCGCCAATTCGACATCGGAAGAATCTCGAAAATCATGCGGAATGGAAATGGGGTCATCCGGAATGAACGCCAAGGATTCATACAGCGTTGCCTTTTCTTGCAAAAAGTCCCGCAAATCTTGCGGAACTTGCTTCAAAGGATGCGTATTCTTCTTCGGCACACTCTTATTTGATTTCTTCGCCATGCCACGCAAAATTCGAGCTAAATTTGCATCGAATGGAATTTGTGCATCCAGAAATACTGTGGGGGTTAAGTGCACTGGCCATTCCCATCATCATTCACCTTCTTCACTTTCGACGTTTTCGGCGAGTGGCCTTCTCACAAGTAGCATTTTTGAATGAGGTTCAGAAAGATGCCAGAGCGAGCCAAAGAATCCGCCACTGGTGGGTGCTCCTGATGCGAGTGCTCGCGTTCGCTGCAATCATCATGGCCTTCGCTCAACCGCAATTGCCACCAGCAAATGGGTCGGACTCCATGGGAATGAAGCAAAACGGGCACGCCATATCCCTGTACGTCGACAACAGCCATTCGATGGAGGCCCAAGGCGAAGAAGGACAATTGCTTCAAGTGGCTCGAAACAAAGCCGCACTGGTGGTTGAGCAATTCAATCCCACCGATCAGTTTCAAGTACTCACGTGCGACTTTTCCGGGAAAGACCAAAAATTCCTGACCCAAGAGCAGGCATTGGAGCGCATTGAAGGCATACGCCCCTCCGGGCATGCTCGTGAAATTTCCGAGGTCATTGCTCGGATTGAGGACCAATTGTCAAATGCGGTCGACGCCAAGCGCTCAGCCTACCTCTTTTCCGATTTGCAAAAATCCACACATGCCATTGCCGATCTGCCAGAATCACCGGATACCTCGGCAACGTGGAATTTTGTACCTGAACTCGCCGGTGGAGCGCCCAATATCTGGATTGATTCCGTTTGGTTCGATGAGCCCATGCGCATTGCTGGGCGATCTGCGTCGCTTCGCATCCGTATTGAGCACAATTCCCAAGCGGCTGTCAATAGCGTGCCAATGAACCTCAGCATCAACGGTGAACGCTTGGCCATTGGCACATTCAATTTGGTGCCAGGCCTCCCCACTGACACGGTTATGCGTTTCACGCATGGTCCCGCTGGACTCAAATCAGGCACTGTTTCCATTG
>CAXDQP010000126.1:0-6429 GCA_963991335.1 uncultured Flavobacteriales bacterium | reverse complement strand
TAGAGCATCTGCCTTCTAAGCAGACGGTTTTGGGTTCGAGTCCCAACGGAATCACTTTCAAACGTAGCCCATGCCCCAACAGGTGTGGGCTTTTTCGTGGATCAAACCAACCTCAGTGCTCGATGATGATCTTAGAGGTATCCAGTAAAATCCCGTTTACCCACGTTTCAAGGGTATAGATACCTGCGGGAATGGAAGTGACCTCGATGGTTTCTTGTTCTCCAATGTCCCATGATTTTGCAACGCGTCCTTGGTTATCGCGAATCTTTAATTTTGCCTGCTGAGCTCTGGAACCATGAGCGATAAGAAGGTCGTTTGCAGGGTTGGGATAAAACGCGAGTGCATTCGATTCTTTGAGATTAGATACTTGAGACGTACTGGCATAAAACGTTTGGGAAGAAGTCAGCGGAGCTGAGCAACCGCTAAAGACGGTGAGATCAAGGGTGGTCATCCCTTCGAATTCCAGAGATTCCAGTGAGCCATTCTGCCATACAAATTCAACGTCGCCAGTGCTCGCCAAAACGCTATCCACATAAGGGCTTGTGCTCACTTGAACATTGCAGCCGGTCGGCGTGCTTTGGGTGAAGAATTCGACCTCAAGCGGGTCGTATTGCATCCAGGCATTGGGTTGTGCCTCCCAGACATCCCAAACGGCTCCATTAATGCTGTTGCTGTTGCCTTGCCCAATTGGGCCGGAGTAATTCGAATCGGTGGGATTTTCACCAAACAGGGCCACGAAAAATGCGCTGGCGGCGAGGTAAGAGCCTGCGGCTGAAGGGTGAGACCCATCAGCATTGTATAGATTGATGTTGGTAGCGTTGAGGAGGTCTTCCCACACCATTCCTATGGGCACGCACCAGGAATCGGTGTTATCTGCGGCCTCGAGGTAGCGCTCTGTCAAGAGTTCTTGCATTCCCTCATACGTACAAACGGGAGGGTGCCAACTGCAATTGGAAGCATCGCCGTTTTCCCTTCCCCAAGTCATGTAAAGCAAGGGCACCGCGCATTCGTTGTGCAGCCGGATGGTTTCGACCAAAGCCTCAACAGCCGGAAAGAAATCAGCGGTCACTTGATCATACGGAAGGGAGGGCTTTTGGCTTTGTTCTTGCAAAACCACATAATCCCAGTTGCCGGCTTGAATAAGGTCTTGGGAAGTACCATTGCTGATGTGACCCTGTAGACTTGCTCCACCTGGCGTGTTTTGCGCTGTCTCTACCACATGCCCCATGCTTGCCGCCATTTCAACGAGAATCACAGGCATGTCATTGAAAAATGTGTAACTGTTTCCGAGAAACAAAACGCGGGTGGTGTCTTGTGATCGCGCATTCGAAATCGACACGAGCAAGAAGAAAAGCGGAAGGAGGTATCGCATCAATCAATTTTTGGCAACGGCCGCAAATCTAGGACAGCGAGGGCGTACCCCTTCCGTTTCATTGGCACGGATTGCCGTAACTCTCAAAGAAAATCAACAGATCAAAAACATCCACGGCACCATCTCCGTCAATGTCGGCGACACATGGCGCGGGATAATCACACAATCCCGGAACATTTGCATTGGGATCAAAATCAAACCCCACCGGATCCATGCACCCCAATAGCAAGCAATTGCCATCGTCCGAATCGGCGCCCGCATCAAAATTCAAGGCCAAAGGGTTGGTGCAGCCTGCGAAGGCACAAGTGCCGGCATCGTACGTTGCGGTAGGATCAAAGTTGGTTGCGTTCACGTAGGTGCAGCCACCAATGATGCAGCTGCCGTCATCGGATGTGGCGTCCGCATTGTAATTGTCTGCATTGGGCGCCGTACAGCCGGGTGTGTCGATGCCTTCGTCGCAATCGCAAACGCCATTGCCATTTTCATCGAGGCAACTTCCAGCGCAATCTTCGCATTCGGTCGGATAGGTGCAGCTGCTTGAGTCGGTGCCATTTGCCGAGTAGTTGCAGGCCATTTCGTCATCGCATCCGATTGGAAATGCGATGGATAAATTCTGAAAGACGAGGTTTTGGCTCTGCAAGCCATTGACAAACATTTGAAAATTAAAGGCGCTTTCAATCATTCCCGAGGTCGTGAGTTGGCCAACGAGGACCCGCAAGTCGTCTCCGGCCGCAGCTGCAGGATCTCCTGCAAGCGTGAAAATGGAGCCGCCAATGGAATTGTCGACGACAAATGCACCACCTGCATTGAAGGATTCAAAGGCCGCTTCCATGCCAATGGTGTTGCCCATATTGAAGCTTTCCGACGAATTGGAAGCGCCAATGGTCAGCCATGAATCGTAATGTAAAACCGGAAAAAACGATAAGAGGGCGGGGTTGATTTCCCAACCCAAATCGGAACCCAAAGAAGAATTGAAGAATCCGGTGGTGGAAGAAAGATTCATCGGACTCCCCATGTCACCAAATATGGCAGAAAGCTCATCGTCAGCATGGGTCATCTCGGCGTAAATCCTGTAAGTGATCATGCCCTCCAATTCGGGGATTTCCGAACCGTTGTGGTCGGCAAAAGGTTCTGCCACTAATGCTGTGATTTGCCCGTGAACGCATGGCGCCAGGATGCAAGTGAAGCATGCGAGAATGAAGTTTCTCATGGTTTTGGTTTGGTTAAGAGGAAATGATATCTTCCAAGATAGGGAAATTATTATAGAATGCAAAAATTATAGTTTAATCGATATTATACAGCAACATGATGCCTTGTGCCTCATGGCACGAGCAAAAAGAAAAGTTCAAATGGCTTTACTTTGGAGTACTCGAATCAAACTCCATATGATGCCTAGATTATTACAATTCCAGCTCGCAGCAATCCTTTTTTTCTTCACCGCCTCCTGCTCAAACGTTTCAGAAAAAGAGCTTCCGGAGTCATTGTCCAGCGCGGCGACTTCAGCCTATGCCATGGAGTTTACGCCCTCACAGCAAAAAGAACGCGAAGCGAAGTGGGCGGAACCTGGCGTGCGCCTTGTTGAGTTGTCCAACGGGTACCGTGTATTTACACAGACCTTCGGAGAAAACCCTGATGTTTGCATTTTGGCGTTGCATGGCGGTCCGGCAGCAACCCACGAATACTTGTTGTCGCTAGCTTATGATTTGCCTGCGCAGCACGGTTTCGAGGTTGTTATGTACGATCAGTTGGGAAGCTTCTTCAGCGATCAACCTACCGAAGATATTTGGAACATCGATCGCTGGGTGGAGGAGGTAGAGGAAGTGCGGAAAGCACTCGGATATGATGCGTCGAATTTCTATCTATTGGGCAATAGTTGGGGAGGGATTTTGGCCATGGAATATGCTTTGCGTTACCAAGAAAACCTCAACGGACTCATCGTATGCAACATGGTTACGAGCATTCCCGAATACGCGGCTTATAACCAGAATGTGCTGCGGCCTCAGATGCGCCCGGGTTTATTGGATTCGCTCAATGCCTTCGAAGAGGCGGGCGATTTGCAGAATGAAACTTACCTGGAACTGATTCAAACCGAATTTTACAACAAGCACATTTGCCGTTTGGAAGTGTGGCCAGAAGAAGTAGAAACCTCATTTGCCAAGTTGAATTATCCCCTTTATGATTTGATGCAAGGACCCAGCGAGTTTAAAGTGGGTGGACGCCTCATTGATTGGGACATCACAGATCGATTGAAGGATATTTCTGCTCCGACCTTGATGGTCGGAGCAACCCATGATACCATGGACCCTGAAGCGATGAAGCGCCAGTCAGAATGGGTGCAAAATGGCCAAAGCCTGACATGCGAGACGGGCTCTCACCTCTGCATGTGGGACGACCGTGATGTCTTCATGGCTGGAGTGGCGGCGTTTATTGCTGGAGTTGAACGCTAAAAGCGGGCTCGCTCGAAGTGCCAAAGCACTTGACCTGCCGCGCTGCGGAGTCGACAGCCAAAACGTATTGCCGGTAAGCACCCGTGTCGGTGGCAGCGAGTTCAACTACCACTGCTCGTAACCGTGGCTCATCCGATGGATTGGATGGGGCGTTGGATTGCTGTTTATCCAGCTGCCCTCTCCATTTGCCGGCAAAAGTCATGGTTCTTCCGTCTGCGAACGCCTGATGCAAGTATGCCGTTCCATCTGCATTGATGGTGAACGTATACGCGCTTCCCTTAACCGTTGCCGCCTTCCCTCGAATCAAAATGGGTTCACCGTTCGCTTTGCGCATGGCATGTTCGGGTTGTTCACCGACCCAAGCACCCAACCACGTTTCTACGGAAAACACAGGTTCTTCAACAGAGCGCACTGTGCTTTCGCTGCAAGCGACAAATAGCCAGCTGCCACAGATGAGCCAGGCCAATAGTGGCATCGAAAATGAAGCAGGGGGGTGGGGCATCATTCGGAACACGATTCACTGAATTGACTCAAGAGGAGAAGCAAGTCACTTACATTCGTGTTGTTGTCTCCGTTGATGTCACCAACACAAACGGGAATTTCACAGCCGTAATCCGCTAGAAAAAGCAATACATCGCTCACGGCAATCAGGCCGTCGTTGTCAAGGTCGCCAGTGCAATCGTTGCAATCAAAGGTGCACGTGCCATTTTCAATGGTCGCACCGGGATCGAAGTTGCACGCTTCGAAGTTGGTGCAGCCGGCGCATGAGAAGTACTCGCAGCTGCTGTCCTCAATGGTTGCGGATAAATCAAAGTTGCACGCACCGGGCTCGGTACAGCCCTGGCATGTCAGGTATTCGCACGATCCGTCGTCCATGGTCGCGCCAGCGGTGTAATTGCACGCAGCCGCGCTGGTACAACCATAACAGGTTTCAAAATCGAAGCTGACATCATCGGTGACAGCTGAGGGGATGACGTTGCACCCCATCGGGTCCATGCATCCTTCGGGATCAACTTCCACGCACAAGTCGTAGATCGAGATTTCAGCTTGGAAAAAGGCTCCTTCGGATCCGCTCCAGCCATTCCCGATTCGAACGGACCAATTGCCAATTCCTTCAGGCGCATTTCCAATTGTTGCTGCCCCCACATAGTCCCCATCTGCAGTGGACTGCCATGATGCCGGCCAAAAACCAGAGCTCGTGCACCCAAAGTCCACATCGAACCCGCCAATTTGCTTGCATGTACCGTCGGGCGCTTCCACAATGATCGATAAGTCGCTGGCTCGCGTCATGTCTTGTTGCGTGTTTTCGAAATGCAAGAATACCGTGACAGCAGCCACGTAGCCAAACCCACTCACTGCGATGCTTTCTGTTTCTCCCGGACCCAGTTCGCCCTCAAGGCTAATGAGCGCTTCACAATCGCACGCTCCGCCCAGTGGTGAGTAGAAGCAGCTGCCATCATCAAATAAGAAAACCTCCTCGTAATTGCAGGCGACAGGATCCGTGCAGCCAACGCAGCTGCTTCCATCTCCTCCGCAAATGCCGCAATCATCCTCGACCGTACAGGAGCCGTCGTTGAATTCGGCTTCGGGGTCATAATTGCAATAGAAGGGGATGGTACAGCCGTAATTTTGGCAGCTCGTCGCGAATTCGTCGCAGGAGTCGAAACACGATCCTTGCCCATTGATGGTTGGAATTAGTGCGTTGCTCTCCACCGTAGGGTGAAACTCAAGGTTCACCGATCCACCCGCTACGGCGTGGCAGTAGCTCATGATGGTACCCGTTTGGGGTGCAGGACTGTTCGTACAACTGCCCTCAGCAGCGTAGCAATCGTCAATGGGGCCTCCCGGCCATCCGCACCAGTGGGTGTGATTGGATCCGAAATTGTGGCCAAGCTCGTGTGCAACCACATTGAGGTTCCAGCTGTAATTGTTCAGATTGTAGGTCAAAGAGGGGGCCAAGTAGGCAGAGAATCCAGCGGCATAATTGGGGCTGCAAACAACGTTGAGGTAAGCGATGCCTCCTGTGCCTGTATCCGGCCTGCGGGTCATAAGGTGAACCAAGTCGCGGGGCCGATTGGCCAAATCGGGGTTGTTCAGCCATTCCATTCGAAAGGCATCCAACATGGCTCCGGCGTTGCCAACGAAGGATGCGTATGGGTCGGTTGTTTCCCACACATTCACGTACGAGGCCGCCAAATTGACCAGGTTGTTCAACTCTGTCTCATAGATTTCGGAAACACCTGCGAGCAGGGCAAGCGACCATTCAACGGTGTTTCCGCAGTTTTGGTTGAAGGTGTTGTAGGTATAAAAATCGATGTCAATTGCGACTTCAATGCACGACGTTACACTGGATCGCTGGCCATGCGGTGCTGGAGAATGCCCGTGTCCTTCCGGTTTTAGCCCTTGTTCCACTTCCTCCATTCCACAATTGAACGCTGGGGGATTGACGGCATCTGCGATGGCATACAGGACGGAATAGCCGGTGTCTATTCCTTCGCATTCCAAGCCGCCAATCTCGTATTGCACACCCCCATGTAACAACGTCCCTGCAACTTCGCAATACAAAAATACGAGTAAACCATGAACTCCTACACAGATGAAACGGAAGAT
>CAXDQP010000125.1:0-6465 GCA_963991335.1 uncultured Flavobacteriales bacterium | reverse complement strand
CGAGACCCTCTCTGGTCTCGTGGGCGCGGAGATGTGTATAAGAGACAGGGGCTACCGGAGCGAAAGTCAATATTGTTTTCGAACCACCCTGGACGCAAGACATGATGAGTGAAGAAGCAAAACTCGAACTCGGTTTCTTGTGAATGATTCTGACACAACCCGGGGAATCGCGATTTTAGGAAGCACCGGTTCCATTGGCACCCAGGCGCTCGACGTGATCCGTGAACAAAAAGATCGGCTGCATGTCGAAGTGCTGTCGGCGCACCGAAACGCCGCACTGCTCATAGCTCAAGCCCTTGAGTTTCGCCCCAATGCCGTGGTCATTGGTCAGCGGGAATTGTTCCAAGAGGTCAATGCCACATTGTTCGACGAGGGCATCAAAGTTTATGCTGGCCCAGAAGCCCTGGAACAAGTGGTGGAAATGGAAGGGGTGGATATGGTGCTGACGGCGTTGGTTGGGGCTGCTGGATTGCGGCCTACCCTGCGCGCAATCCGAGCCGGCAAAGACATTGCACTTGCCAACAAAGAGACACTCGTTGTGGCAGGCGAATTGGTGATGGCAGCCGCGCTGCAGTCTGGCGTGGACATTCACCCGGTAGATTCCGAGCACAGCGCGATCTATCAATGTTTGGCGGGAGAAGTTCTGAATCCGATTGAGAAAATCATTCTCACTGCATCCGGTGGACCGTTTCGCGGAATGAACCGCGCTGCGCTGGAAGCTGTGACCAAAGCACAAGCACTGAAGCATCCCAATTGGGACATGGGCGCCAAAATCACCATCGACAGCGCGTCCATGATGAACAAAGGGCTGGAAGTTATTGAGGCCAAATGGCTGTTCAATTTGCGCATGGACCAAATCGATGTGGTCGTTCATCCGCAAAGCATTGTGCACAGCTGTGTCCAGTTTCAAGATGGTTCGATCAAAGCTCAATTGGGCTTGCCCGACATGAAACTGCCCATCCAATATGCCCTGGGCTACCCCCATCGCTTGCCGAATGCATTCGACCGATTCAGCTTCATGGATTATCCGAAACTCACCTTTGAAAAGCCCGATTTAGAAGCCTTTCGGAATCTGCAGTTGGCCTTCGATGCGGGCAACAAAGGCGGCAATGCCGCAGCGGTTCTCAATGCCGCCAACGAGGTCGCAGTGGCCCGTTTCCTGGCCGATAAGATTTCCTTTACGGGAATGACCGACATCATCGAGCATGCACTTGCTGCGGTCTCTTGGCAGCAAAAACCCGATTTGGAAGCTTTGATTGCCTCCGATTCTGAGGCACGCGCAGTTGCGCAAGAGTTCAAGCCTTGAATCGCTCGATTCAGAAAAACTTCGTCATACGGTCATGATGTCTGCTTCTTTCGCAGACAAAACTTCATCAATTTTTTTGATGAATTGATCGGTGAGTTTTTGTACCTCGTTCTCCCCGTCTTTCGCTAAATCTTCACTGAGGCCATCGGATTTGGCCGCTTTGATGAAATCGTTGGCTTCTTTGCGCGCATTGCGAACCGAAACCCGCGCGTGCTCGCCCTCTGAGCGCGCCCGCTTGGTCAGGTCGCGCCGACGCTCCTCCGTGAGTGGGGGAATGTTGATGAGGATGGACTCGCCATTGTTCATCGGATTGAGGCCCAAATTGGCATTGATAATGGCCGTTGCCACCGGGTCCAGCATGTCCTTTTCCCAAACTTGAACGGTAAGGGTGCGCGCATCCGCTGAATTCACATTGGAAACTTGACTCAGCGGTGTCATGGATCCATAATATTCTACTTTCACACTGTCCAACATGGCGGGGTGCGCCTTGCCTGCGCGAATTTTCTGTAGTTCCGACTCCATGTGCTTGATGCCCTTGTCCATGGCTTCGCGCGCCATGTCTAACGCCATTTGAATTTCCTCTGTCATGACTTTGCCATTAATGGTTTACCAAAGTACCTACATCTTCGCCTGAAATCAAGCGTTTGAGGTTGCCCGATTTGTTCATGTCGAAAACGACAATGGGCAACTTGTTCTCGTTGCACAATGTAATCGCTGTCAAATCCATCACTTTGAGCCCTTTGGAATACACCTCATCAAACGTGATGGTGTCGTATTTCACCGCATTTGCGTCCTTCTCCGGGTCCGCGCTATAAATCCCATCGACCCGCGTTCCTTTCAAAATCACATCCGCATCGATTTCAATTGCACGCAACGAAGCTGCAGAATCGGTTGTGAAAAAAGGGTTTCCGGTTCCACCACCGAAAATGACCACGCGTCCTTTTTCCAAGTGACGCACGGCTCGACGCCGAATGAAGGGCTCTGCGATTTGCTTCAACTCAATGGCTGATTGCAGTCGGGTATCCATTCCTGCGCTCTCCAAAGCACTTTGCAAGGCCATGGAATTGATCACCGTCGCCAACATGCCCATGTAATCGCCTTGGGTCCGTTCCATTCCTCCTTCCTCTGCTTGAACACCTCGGAAAATATTACCGCCACCAATGACAATGGCCACTTCGAGCCCTGCATCCACGATCGTTTTGATTTCGTCAGCGTATTGCTTCAAACGCTCATTGTCAATGCCAAATTGCTTTTGACCCATGAGGGCCTCGCCGCTGAGCTTCAGGAGGATTCTTTTGTACTTCATTGCGGGTACAAATATCCGCAATATTCCTTCACGGGGCGTACAGAAAAAAGAAAGGGCGACCCATTCGGATCGCCCTTTGCAATTTCAATCTTATTTCCAGCGGTTCAGTCGAGCGCTGCTCGGCAGAATCCCGTGGCCTTCGCACCGTTGCTCAACGAGTCAACGTACTGTGCAATGTTGATCTTTCCGTCCTTGATGAACGCTTGATTCACCAGTGTTGCCTCCTTGAACCACTTCTTCAAGCGGCCTTCAGCAATCTTAGCGGCCATCTCTTCTGGCTTGCCTTCTTGGATCGCCAATTCCTTGCCGATTCCCCGTTCCTTCTCAATGAGGTCTGCAGGAATTGTTGACTCGTCCAAAGCGACTGGAGCCATTGCAGCTGCCTGCATGGCGACATCACGTCCGCCTTCGCCCACGTTTGCATCAAATGCAACCAACGTTGCCAATCGGTTTCCTGGGTGGATGTAGGCAGATACTTGAGCGCCCGCGAGGGTGTCAAAGGATCCGATTTCAATCTTCTCACCAATTTTACCAATTTGCTCTGTGATCTTCTCTGCAATGGTGATGCTCTCACCTGGGAACGTCTGCGCCAAGAGCTCATCTTTGGAAGTCAGTTGACCGTTCAAGGCCACGTCCAAAATGCTCTGCGCCACTGCAACGAACTCTTCATTCTTTGCAACGAAATCCGTTTCACAGTTCAAGCCAATCAAGGCACCGAAATCACCAGCACCATTCGTGCTCGCCAAAATCGCTCCTTCACCTGTTTCACGATCACCGCGCTTGGCAGCAACCTTTTGTCCCTTCAATCGAAGGATTTCAATGGCCTTGTCAAAGTCGCCTTCTGCTTCTGTCAGGGCTTTCTTGCAATCCATCATACCTGCTCCCGTATGCTTACGGAGCTTGTTCACTTCTGCAGCTGTAATGCTCATATGAAATGGTTATTTGCGCCGGCTTGACTACCGCCGCGGGTTCTAAATCAAAAAAGGTTAGGCCTTCTTTTCGTCCGACTTGTCCTCTGCTGCTGGAGCTTCCTCTGCTGGAGCCGGAGCTTCAGCGGGTGCTTCAGCAGGAGCTTCGGCCGCTACTTCCTCTTTCGCAACTTTCGCCGCCTCTGCTGTCGCTTTCTTAGCCGCGGCTTGCGCGTCTGCTTGGTCTTTGTCCGCTTTGCGGTCTTGCAAACCTTCCGCTACAGCTTGAACCAAAACGTCCAATACCAGGGCGATGGATCGACTCGCATCGTCATTCGCTGGAATAGGGAAGTCCACCGGGCGTGGGTCCGAGTTGGTATCTACCATGGCGAACACAGGGATGCCGAGTTTGCGTGCCTCAGCAAGCGCAATGTTTTCCTTTACAACGTCAACAATGAAAATTGCAGAAGGGATGCGGTTCAAATCAGAGATGGAACCGAGGTTCTTTTCCAATTTTGCGCGCTGACGGCTGACCTGCAAGCGCTCACGCTTGGACATGGTATTCAGTGTGCCGTCCTGCTCCATTTTGTCGATCTGCGACATCTTGCGCACCGCCTTTCGGATCGTGGCAAAGTTTGTCAACATACCTCCCGACCAGCGCTCTGTGACATAGGGCATACCTACTGCCTTCACACGCTCTGCTACGATTTCTTTGGCTTGCTTCTTCGTTGCAACGAACAAGATTTTCTTTCCGCTCTTGGCGATTTGCTTCATTGCTGCAGCTGCCTCGTCAAGCTTAACGCCTGTTTTGTGCAAGTCAATGATGTGAATGCCTTTCTTCTCCGTGAAGATGTAGGGCGCCATGTGCGGGTTCCACTTGCGCTTGAGGTGGCCGAAGTGAACTCCGGCTTGGAGCATTTGCTCGAAGTTTGTGTTTTCCATGTTTACTTTCCTGGTTTAAGCAATTCCCTGGTAGCCGCAGAATGCGCGAGTCCAAAGAATTTGGATGCTAAACAAATTATAATGTTCTGGTAGATTTCGATTAACGCTTGGAGAACTGCGTCTTCTTACGTGCTTTCTTCTGACCGAATTTCTTGCGCTCAACCATTCGCGGATCACGAGTGGTAAGGCCTACTTGCTTCAACGCAGACTTCCAGTCTGGGTTGATTTCGATCAAGGCTTTTGAAATAGCCAATCGGACTGCTTCCGCTTGTCCGGTGATGCCACCGCCGTCAACGTTCACTTGAACGTCGTATTGGCCGATTGTCTCGGTCAGCATGAACGGCTGATTAATTTTGTACTGCAACACGGATGTGCTGAAGTAAGTAGCCACGTCCCGCTTGTTCACAGTGACGTTTCCTTTTCCGGGCTTTAAGTACAAACGCGCAACTGCGGTCTTTCTTCGGCCAGATGTGTTGATGACTTCCATTCGATGTAATGATCAAGCTTGAATCAAGCGTTCAATGTGAATTGCTCAGGCTGTTGAGCATCATGTTTGTGATCCGGGCCTACATATACATGCAGGTTGCGGAAAATTTCTCGTCCGAGTGTATTCTTTGGCAGCATGCCGCGAACCGCATCCTCCACCAAGGCAAAAGGCTTTCGCTTCAATTGCTCAATCGCCGTGCGCTTTCGCTGACCCCCGGGATAACCCGTGTAACGGATGTACTCCTTTTGCTCCCACTTCTTTCCTGTCAAAACCACCTTCTCTGCATTGACCACAATTACGTAGTCACCACAATCGGCATGGGGTGTAAAATTCGGCTTGTGCTTTCCGCGCAATCGCTTAGCAACTTCGGATGCCAAACGGCCCAAAGTTTGGCCTTCAGCATCAACGACCAACCACTTCTTGTCGGCGTTCTCCTTATTGATGGAGCGTGTTTTGTAGCTCAAAGTATCCACAGCTCAGTGTTTTGAATGTTCGAATTCTCCCCAAAATTGGGGGTGCGAAGATAGCAAACGGATGTTTACAACCCAAGACATCTTGTGGACAAAACCAATTAGTCGCTTGAGTGATCGGGGTTGGCGCTGCCCGGCGAAGGCATTGAAAACCACTGATTCCCACGAATATCAAAGGATACAGACTGTTTTTTCTCTGCAGGAGGAAGCGTCCAAGAGCGCAGCTCTCCCGATGGAATTTTCAAATAAATGATTTCCGACTCTGCAGAAATTCCAAAAGAAAATGAACCCTTGCCCGATTCATACCCCAGCCAACAACCTCCCGAAGGCAAAATCAATGTCCCAAAGACCAGTCCGGGCTGGTCCTGATTGTCCGTCAACTCCCACCCTTCCAAATCGCAAGGTTGCTGGGCCGCATTGCGCACTTCTATGTAATCTGCCGGGTCGCCTTTGGCGTGCCCTTCAGACAGGTAAATCTGGTCACTGTTGCACCTTCCCACCGATTGCCGTTGAGGCGACCAACGCTTTCCGTTCGAAGAATAAACCCGCGCCGGAGGAATGGTTTTCTTTCGGCCCTTTCCGCTAAAGTCAGGCAACCGCCAGGCGACATTCAGTCGCATCACGTGTTCAGTCCATGGGTCCACCGATTGCCATTCATCGGACCAGACGTAGGCCGTTCCCACCGTCCATTGCTTATTGATTTCACGCTTCAATTGCAATTGAAAACGGCTGCTCAATTCTGCTGATCCACCCGCCATGTCCTTTACGAAAACTTCGTAACTCGGCACCAACGACCACGAATTGCTCGGGCTCCATGCGTACCCCAAACGGAAACGCTGAACCATATCTTCCGCAACCGCATTGCCCTCCAATCCCGTCATGGGATTCCATGCCTTCGTGGTCATCAAGCGCCATTTCCACTGGCCCGGACCCCCTTTGGCCTTTCCATCGAAACGAAGGGCAAAACGTCGACCCGGCTCATAAAACCCTGCGTCTCTCTGGCGCTCAAACAAGCGCCAATGGGCCTATGCGATCCACATCTTATA
>CAXDQP010000124.1:0-6499 GCA_963991335.1 uncultured Flavobacteriales bacterium | reverse complement strand
TTGTTGGACACTCGTGGGCATCGGGCCTCTACGAATTCGGCGATGGCAGAAACCAAGAGAGTTCGTCTGAAGCGGTGAACGCATGGTACAGTCTATACCTCTATGGATTGGCTGTTGATGATGCGCGCATCCGAGATCTGGGAAGGCTCATGCTGGCGACAGAGATCCGATCGACCCAGCGGTATTGGCAAGTGGACTCCAATGACGGCATTTACGACGAACCCTACGCGTCCAACAAGGTGGTGGGCGTGCTTTGGAGCACCAAGGTGGACTACGGAACGTTTTTCGGTGCCAATACCGAATTCATTCACTGCATTCAAATGTTGCCGTTCACTCCGATCACAGAAGATTTGCTTGAAGCCGCTTGGATTGAAGAAGAATACCCTGTGCTCGAGACTGCACTGGACAATCCGAGCATTGGAGAAGGCTGGAAGGGATTTGTGTACATGGCCCATGCTGTCATCGACCCCGCAGCGGCTTGGAATGAATGCCAAACATTGACGGGGTACGACGACGGCAATACGCAGACCACTACCCTTTACTGGCTGGCGACGCGGCCCGGGGTTGAGGAAGCCCTCGGCGGCAACGGCAATGGTGGAGGTGGCACTGGCGACGAAACGGGCCAATCGGATGGGGTTGTTTTCGAGGTGGACATGTCGCAAGAAATCGTGGATGGAGGAGTGTATGTCACGGGTGGGAGCATTGACGGATGGTGTGGGACGTGCACGGCGATGACGGATGCGGACGGCGACGGAATCTATACCTCTACCCTGGTTTTGGAGCTGGGACCTGTAGAATACAAATTGATCTACGGTGGTTGGGGAATGGAGGAAGTGTTTGACCCGGCAACCGATGGCGCTTGCACTTTGACGACGGGCGAGTTTACCATCCGATATTTTGTTGTGCCCGCCAGTGGAAATGCGCAAATCGGGACAGTGTGCTTCAATAGTTGCGATGCGTGCGATCCCGGTGACGGCGGCGATGGCGGTGGCGGAACGGACTGTGTGAGCGATACAAACAACAACGGTATCTGCGACGACCAAGACATTGCAGGTTGCACCTATCCGTTGGCCCCCAATTTTGACGCTTCGGCTACCATGGACGACGGAAGTTGTGAGTGGTTGGCTCCATCTGATTGCACGGGCGACCTCAACGATGACGGCCAAGTCACCGTAGCTGATTTATTGAATTTACTCAGCGTCTTTGGTGACCTGTGCGAATGAATCAATTCAAGACTCTGGATTATCTTTCGCACAACTAACCCTTTTATTCAATGAAGTATTTACTTTTTTCAATGCCTTTTTTGGTGCTCGCAGGCTGCGCCACAAATGCCAACAATGCGGTCTACAAGAAAAACTTGGCCACGGCTCAAGCGGTCTTAGCGGCGCATGCAGCGGCGGATTACGATTCGTGGATGACGTTGCACCACGAAGACGCTGTGATATGGGACGCGAATTATGGCAGCGAGAGCATGACCCGGGACGAGGCCGGGGTACTTTATGCTTCACACCACGAGGCCATTGATGGAATTGACTGTTCCGACGCCGTGTGGTTGCCTGGTGTTGATACGCTCTCTTTGGAGGCGGATGGCAGTGTGCGAGCGTATATCAATTGGAAAGGAACAGCAGTTGCAACTGGAGTGGCCATTGATTTGCGGGCCTACCACTATTGGAATTTCAAGGATGGAAAAGTGATCGCTGAAGGCAACTACTATGACGCAGGAGGCCTAATTGCTGCTGCCAGTCCAGCCACTACGACCCTTTCCATTACTCACGAGGTAGAAGACTTCGATCGCTGGGCAGAGGCCTGGGTGGAAGGAAGCGACAACGTCAAGAATTTTGCGGACATGGGGGTGACGGCGCGCATCTTTCAATCGACCGATCCCAAACGACCACAGGACGTGAACATTCTATTCGACATCATCGACATGGAGGCCTGGAATGCGGCGCAAGGCACGCCTGAAATGGTTGCCAATGCAGAAAGCCATGGGGTGATCATGAGGACCATTGCATCTTATGAAGAGCGTTGATGCAATCGTTTGTCAATCCCATGCATGAACATGAAAAAGGCCGCTCAAAGCGGCCTTTTTTTGGTCTTGTGTTTTGTCTTTCCCAGCCGTTGTGGGGGCCAAGTCATTCACAGGTGCCGCAAGAGCCGAAACAAGCGGTTGCCAAGGTTGTGCTTTCTTGAACATTGAGCACGCGGTTGGTGAATTCTCCAGTGGTTTTGGTGCAGGACGCTCCCGCTTCCAATGCCTCTTGCTTTCCGTTGTCTCCGTTCACTGTGAATTTGTATTCCACTTCTCCGTCCGGGACGATTACAGTGGCGGTGTATACCCCATTGCCTTCTGCATCAGCCATAGGGTTGCACTCAGCGCACCAGTTGTTGAATCCACCAAAGACATTGACAGATGTATATTCTTCACCGTAGGCGCTCATGTCCACTGATAACGTCAGGGCTCGGGCCGCGCTTACCTCCTTGGCGTGGGTAAAGATTTTATTGTATTCCACTTTGCCGTTGTTCACGAAGACATTGGAGTGGCGATTCCACGTTGTCATGGTATCTCCGTTCAAGGACATAAGGTCATACCCGTTGACGATCCATTGTCCTCCGTCGGTTGAGCCATCGGACTCTATGTAGCGCAAAGGCGCTCCCCAAGTGGGTTTGAACGTAACATCTGTTCCTTCAAACCAAGCTGTCAATTTTTGCTCCAGCTCAGCTTTGCCTGAAATTTGGTTTCCGTCCCCGATTTCAATGAGAATGGAATCACTCGCGAGCGACAAGATGCCCGCTACGTTTTCTTCACTGAGGTACTCACCCCATTTTAACCAAACTTCTGTGCCGCTTGCATCGCCAGCAGAGAATGCCCCCGGGCGATTTCCCACATATCCCATTGTTTCGGGGTCATTGTTGGTGGCTTCTGTAGACGGTGCATTTTGGCAGCCGGTTGCGAAAAATACGGAGCCGATGAGGGCGGCCGTCAGGAGGGAGTAAAGATTATTTTTCATGTCGATGAACGCGTTGTTTAATGAAGGGTTGAGTTTCGATCGAATCGCGAAGCAACCAACTTTTTTTGACTTTTGCAAAGCACTGAGCGGAATGATTCAATGGATGAATGTGAACGTTGTTCCCCCCAGGCGTTCTCATGTGCCGACCCATGCGCGCTACCTTTTGATGGAAGTGCCGATTCAGTGGTGATTCGTTTCAGCGCACCACCAGCCGCGAAATACGTCCGTCGGGGCATTGCACGAAGTACAGCCCTGCCTTCTGAGGAGCCTTGTTGGATTCGATGCTGATTTCTCGGCCAGAAGCATCGCAAATCAAGCTTTCGTCGCAGGGCAGTTGCAACGCACCGCTCGGGGCTACGGGATTCGGGAAAATCAAGTGCTTTGATGAATTGGAGGGAGCAGCGTAGGCTGTTTCAGACATCGGATTGGCGCAGAGATCTGCAAAGAAATCCCATACAATCTCCGAAGTTGAGACTTCATTTGGAGTGGCGAGCGCTCCCCACCACTCATGACCTCCGCCATTGACGCGGTGGTGGACCAATCGGCCCAATCCGCCTGTCCATTCCAATACATCTTCGGTCAAATTGTCCCCGGGAAACTCATCGGGCAAGGCCATCGAGTCGAGGGCCGTGTGGCCATGTTCTTCCGCCCAGAATTCCATCATCTCCATCACACCCCAACCGCCAGTCCAAGGACCGCCGCCTCCCGGATAGGCATAATAGGGCATGGCATCGTCTGCAGTGCCGTGGATGTGCAAGACAGGACGCGGCGGACCAACGGTTCCGTTGGTCTGTTCGTGAGCGCTCATCACGCCCCCTGCAGTGGCCATTCCTTTCCAAACATCCGGCCGCTCGGAAATCAATGTATATGCCATCATGCCTCCGTTTGACGCCCCGGCGACAAAGGTGCATTCCGGACTAAGATCGTGCTCGGATTGCAGTGATTCTGCCATTGCCGTGAGGAAGCCGATGTCGTCGGCCGGAGTCAAAAACAAATTGGCATTCCAATAGGGGAGTATGCTGCCGTCCCAATTCCAGAGTGACCCTTGCGGCCAGCAAACGGCAAACCCGTTTTCGTCGGCCAAGTGATGAAAGGTGGTCTCTTGGCGCATGCCTTCCATCGTTCCACTCATTCCGTGCAAGACGACCACCAATGGCGCATTGTCCGGCAGGTCAGAAGGCACGTGCATGAGGTATTGACGTGTGGTGCCGTTCCAATCAAAATCGTAGATGTAATCGCAAGAGCCGTCTTCTGCATTGGCACCCATTGTGGCATTGATGGCCGATGGATCCATGCAGCCGGGCAATTCAAAAGCGCAATCTTCCGCCAATGTGTCCAGTGGGAAATACCCCAACTCACCGGCGTTGAAATCGATGGTTTGAATGACTTCTCCCTCTGCGATGACCTCGACCAGTGCGCCAAATCCCCAGCCTTCTCCTGTGTGCGAATGCGTGATCATGTACGGACAGGGTTCTGTGAAACACAGGGTGTCGTAGGTGTTTACCGCGTTGCCCTGCCAATCATAGCTTGTAAGTATGGTGCCGTTTTCGCTGGCCAATTCCCACGCCAATTCCGCGTTTGCGAAGGAGGTGAAGGTGTGCACTACCAATTCGGTGCCTGCACATTGGGCATCAGCGTCGGAGTTCCAACAGATGCTGAGCAGAACGGATGCTGCGAAGATCAAATGCCTCAGGGATGTTGAATGAGAAGCGTGCATGGAATGGAAAAGTAGTTGGAATGCGTTTAAAATGAAAAAGCCACCCCTTGGAGGGTGGCTTTTTTGATGCAGTGTGGGCTTATCGGATGATGGACAAACGTTGTTTGGCGCCGTGTGCAGTCCCCATGAGGTACTGACCATTGGCCAAATCGCTGATGTTGATGGATTGCGTGCCGCGGTTCACGAATAGGCGCCGCACCTCGCGTCCTTGTTGATCGAAAATCAGCCAATCAGCAGGAGCTTCGTTCCACGTGAGCGTGATGTTGTTCTGGGCGGGGTTGGGCCTGAAAGACCAGGTGTTGGCTTCCAATTCAGCCACGTTTGTGGCGGCATTGGTGAGCGTTTGGCACGTGATGGTGCTGCACCCATCAGGAGTGGTTTCTTCGACGCAAAGCTCGCAGGTGTTTGGGAAATCGAAGGTCAAGCTCGCCGTGTTGCTTCCGTCTTGAACGACTTCGCCACAGGCGGAGTAGAAGACAAATGTGGAACCTTCTTCTGCCCCTTCGAAGGTGTATTCGTAGGTGCTGCCAACCGTGAGCAGGGTGTCGCCGGTGATGGTGCCTTGTGCCACGTATTCGCACGATTCAAAACTGGAAGGTGCTGAGCAAGCGTCAAAGTTACAGGCATTCGGATCAGCACAGGTCTGTGGCAATGAGCTGCTCGGGACAATGTACCCTCCGTAGAAAGGGTTGGGGAATCCCGTGCCGTCCCAAATCAGGTCCAAGTCGCCTGCCACTTGCGAATCGTAATTCATCGTGTCTCCACAGACGCTCACAACGACGGTCATGACGTCGTTTGCTAAGACGGTAAAGCCGTTGGCGTTGAGGATGGCTTCGACTTCGTCAAACAGTACAAAGTAGAGCGGACCACCGGTGCTGTCCTGTGCCAATGGAACGGGTAGATCGTCCCAAGCGGCATAGCCGTTTTCGCAGGCCTCAAAGGAATACAAATCGATGTAGTCGTTTTCTCCAATCGAAAAATTGTCGGTGTCAAAGTAGATGCAATCCGCAGCGCTTTCGGATCCTTCTTGGAAGTTGCACGCCATTTCATCGTCGCATTGCGCAGCGAGGTTATTCAAACAAAAAGCGAAAATTGCCGCGCACAAGAAAGGGTAGAGGTGTCTCATATAAGATGCATTAAGGGTTCTACTGCAACGATAGGGCCAAGCTCTTGCGTTTCGCAAGTTGTGTTGAAAAAAGAGCAGAAGAATAATCAGTGAATCCGCAGGATTGTGCTTTGTCCTTGTGTTTCAATGGCCTGCAGCATCATGATGCCTTGCAATTGGCTCTGGTCGATTCGTGAGCCGCGTGTGGCCTGCTTTTGCTGCCAGATTCGACGGCCCTGTGCGTCCCAGGCGGTGAGGCTGCAATCAGCGAGAATGCCCACGTGCTCGCCGTTCCAAAAGGCGAGGGCGGACGCCGTGGCCATCGTTTCCTCTACATCGGTGAGTTCGCCGCTGCAATGCGATGCGAAAAAGTCCCAGAGTAACTCCGTCGCTTGAATGTCTAGGGTGCCCCAGACGCCGAACCAGTCATGGCCTCCGCCGTTGACGCGGTAGTGGTGAAATTCCTGGCCGCCTGCAGCACCGTAATGACGGAAGAAGTCAACCGAGCTTTCATCTTCGGCTTCGAGGTTGGGCAATTCGGTTTCGATCACTTGTGTGGTGCCAATCATGCCGGTCCAGAGGTCCATGATTTCTTCGACGCCTTCATCGCCCCATACGCCACCCACGCCGCTGTTGTAGCTCACCACATAATCCGAAGTGCCGTGGAAA